>JALVOR010000086.1 GCA_027026295.1 Anaerolineales bacterium
AACGCGCCCTGCGGCGCGCGGGCCGGGTGTTTGTGCGATTCCAGCGCAATCGCGGCGATGTTTTTGCGTTCGCGGCGCGGGATGAGAATCCCGTACACATCCCGGAGGGCGGCCTGTGCATCCCAGTCCCGTCCGGTCGCGATGCCGAGATTGACCGTCGAACTGTAGCGCGTGGCGAGAAGCGGCGCTGCCCACGGCGGCGCCTGGGGATAGATTTTTCTGGCGATGGGGGCGGGGGTCGCCAAAACCGCGTAATCGGCGCGGTACGTTTCGCCCGTCGCGGTGTGGATTTCCACCGCGGTGGACGTGACGCGCAGATGCTCCACCGAGGCATTGAGACGCACATCCAGCGGGGCGGCTAACGCCTCGGGCAGCGCGCCCAGACCGGTGGTCAGCGTGAGCAGCGGCCCGCGGCGGATGAAATAGCCGCTCAACCAGAGCGCCAGAGCTTTGGAGGTGCCCTCCGGGGCCTGGAAATACAATCCCTCCAGCGCAGGTTCAAAGAGATATTCCAGCACGTGTTCGCCGACTTCCCCCAGCAGCCAGACGGCGGCATCTTCGTCGTCGAAGGCCGCCCAGGCCGCGTAATCATCGAGAGGGAGGTTTCGGATTTTCGCCCCCGCGCGCAGGAGAAACGCGCCGCTTTTGAGCCAGTCCCGGAGCGGCAGTAAGCCGCCGGCGAGCATGGCAAAGGGATTGTCGGCGCGCATCCGGCGGAGTTTGCCATCGCGGACGACCGCAGAGGCCGGGGCACGGATCGCGCGCAAGCGGTTTTTCAGACCGGCCTCCTCAATCAGTGGTAACACCGCGGTGTAACTGCCGGAAAGGAACTGCGCGCCCCTATCTATGATGTAGCCGTCCACCTTCTCGCTGCTCATGCGCCCCCCGATGCGCGCCCCGGCTTCCAAAACGGTGACCTGGAAACCCCATTGGTGCAGGCGGTGTGCCGCGCTCAGGCCGGCAATCCCCGCCCCGATGACGAGGACGCGCGTCTTCACAGCGCCCCCATGCGCGCCAACATGGCGCGGATTTCCGTTTCGAAGAAGGCGTCCATAGTATCAGGTTCCGCCACGGCGCTGAAATGCCCGTAGAGTTCCAGCGAAACCAGGCCGTGGACGTGTGCCCAACTCGCCAGCGTAAAGTGAATCACGGCGGGGTCGCCCTGGTAGCCGAATTTATCCACCCAGGCGCGAATCATCTCCGGCTCGGCGGTGAAAGCGCCGCTCGTCTTCACCACGCCGGCCCGCCAGGCGGCATCCAGCACGTCAATCAAAACGGCCATGCTGCCCTCGGCTGCCGGGCCGATGATTTCCATCGGGGGGCAGTAATTGGGGATGGGGGTGCCGAAAATCAGGTTGTATTCTTCGGGATGCGCCAGGGCCCAGCCGCGGTATGCCCGCGCCAACGCCAGAATCCGCCCGGCGTGGGAGGCTTCGGCTGTGGCCTGGGAAGCGCGAATGGCATCCCGCAGGGCGTTGTAAGCATCCACAATCAACGCGGTGACCAACGCATCGCGGTTAGGGAAATAGTGATAGATGGCTGGGGCGGTGATACCAACCTCGCGGGCGATGGCGCGCAGCGAGAGCGCCGCCGCTCCCTTCTGGGCGATTTGCTTGCGGGCCGTCTCTTTGATGGCCGCTTCCAGATTGGGGTGTTGTTCGGATTGTTTGGGACGAGCCATTTTGACCTCGCTATAAATAAACAGTGTAAATATACAGCGTATATTTATTTACGTCAAGGTTTTCCGATTCTTGGTAGGGAAATTGCATTCGAATTAGATGCAATTTCCCTGGGTGGTTTGCCGGTTTGCAGGTATAATCCGCCCTGTCATTTTCACAGGGAGATGCCGATGAGCCGTGTTATTCAAACCGACGGTGTAGGGAAACGCCGTCGGCGTTTGTTGCAAATGTTGGGAAAAGCACTGCGCGAGTTGATGGTGCAGACCAGCCCCGATGCCCGCACGTTGGCATTGGCGGCGTATATTGCCGAGTTGCTGGGCGCAGTGGCGGCAACGATAGAGGAAACCACCGTGCCGTGGGAAAAGCGCGGTTATTGGGTGAAAGCCGACCGCTTCCGCATGGAATGGCGCTGGGCGGGACAATTGAAGAAGGCAATGGAAGAGGCGGTTTTGGCGCAGGATTGGGATGAAAGCGCCCGTGTTGCTGCGCAGGTGTTTGGGCACATAGGGCATGTACAAATTCCCAAGCGAGTGGCCTTGCCGAAGGGCTGGGAAAGCGCCTATCAACGTTTGTTGGAGCGGCGGGCGGCTAATGGATAGCCGTGAAACAGCCCTCAGTCGGCAATTTTTGAACTTCGCATAGCTATTAAACAACCTACATACAAAAACCAACAACCAGCTAATAAAACAAAAGAACAGGGCAGCCTAATATAAAATCGCGCAGCCAGCGAAAAACTCACCTTGTCATTCCCACTACAAAATGCTAAACTAATGGTACTTCCTTAGATTCAACGAGACAACACAATGGCTAACCTGATCACCCTCTCGCGATTTCCGCTCCTTTTCGTCTATGTGGCTTTGTTATATTACGGGGATTTCGAAGTCCGCCTGTGGAACGCGCTTTTTATTGTCATCATCATTTTGATGGACAGCATAGACGGCATCGTTGCCCGTGCACGCGGAGAAACCAGCCTGCTCGGCAGTGCGCTGGATATCGCGACCGACCGTACGCTGGAAATCGTACTGTGGGTGGTCTTCGCGCATCTTAGGCTGATTTCTGTCGTTGTACCGCTCATTGTCATCACTCGCGGTACAACGGTTGATGCCGTGCGTGCCGTAGGTATGAGAGAAGGTAAACCACCTTTCGAGCAGGTCAAATCGCCCATCAGCCGCTTTTTGGTGGCCTCCCGCTTTATGCGCAGTTCATATGGTTTCCTGAAAGGTGCGGCTTTTGTTGCCCTTTCGATAGATTTGGCTTTCCACACACCGGGAGCGCCTTATGCAGCCCTGCACTTGCCGGTGCATGTCGTTGCTTTGATCTTTACCTGGCTTGCGGTGCTTTGGTGTGTGATACGGGGGCTTCCTGTATTGGTAGAAGGCTACGCTTTGCTAAACGACCCTTCCTGAACATCCACGCACCACGGCTCAAGGGTATCTATGGACATCCAAGACCTCACAACGAGCAAATATGGCGTGTTCGTTACTTTGGCATTGGCGCGCACGTTGCCCCCTGCCTTGGGGTACCCTGTTGGACGCTTCCTGGCCGATGCAGTTGCCAGTTTCAGGAATTCCCGCCTCGTGCGGGCCATTCGACTCAATCAGTGGGTTGTGCACGGTATGACTTGGGACAGCAAGCAGTTGACCAAAGCGGTTTACGCCGTTTTGCGCCACGGAGGCAAATGCAACTACGACCTCTACCACAACCTGCATGATTCTGAAGCACTCTTGCGTCTGATTCACCTTGACGACACCGTGCTGGAAGCCATTCGCGAGAGCCAGCAAAAGCGAGCGGGGTACGTCATCGTAGGACCACACCTGAGCAACTTCGATCTGGCAATCAAGACTGTGGGAGTCGCGGGCGTTGAAGCGCAAATCCTGGCTTTTGCCACACCTACCAGTGGCTACCTGTGGCAAAACCGCTTGCGGGCCGCGCCGGGCGTGGAAATTACGCCGATTTCCCGCAAAGCGTTGTTTAAAGCGGTGGAACGCTTGCGGGACGGCGGTGTTGTAGTTACTGGTGTTGATCGCCCAGTGCCTGGCAACAAGGAACCCTTGATATTCTTCAGGCAGCCCGCTCTGTTGCCTACCGGTCATGTGCGGCTTGCGATGGACGCCGGTGTGCCGGTGCGCGTGGTAGCAACCCACATGAAAGATGACGGGCATTATCATGTCACGATTTCCGAGCGCATTCCCATGCGTAAAAGTGGTAACCGCAAAGCGGATATTCGCGAGAACGCCCAGCGTGTGCTGGCTGTGGTAGAACAATATATCCGTGCGCACCCGTTACAATGGTTGATGTTTTATCCAATTTGGCCGCAATTGATGGAGCAAGTGCCAAAATGATGGTTTCACCATGGACGCTTTTGGGCGCAGGTGTTGCTCTATTCGGAGTGGGGTGGTGCTATCGCCTGCCAGCGGTAGCAAAAGAGGATGCGCGCGCTTTTCTGTGGCTGTATCATCGACTGAAGCCTGTACAGCCGTTCTTTCGTGTATTGTGGATTTTGGGCACGTTGTGGGGAATTTTAGGCGCAGCGTTTGCAACGGCTATCGTAGCAGATTGGCGCAAAAGCGTCGTTTTGTTGACCGCTTATAGCATTGTGGTACTGGGCGAAATGTATCTCAAAAAGACGCTCAATCGTCCGCGCCCTTTTTCCGTGTTTCCTGATGTTACTGCGGCGCAGCCAAAGCGCCCTCTCGATTCCTCGTTTCCCAGCGGCGACGCATTGCGCATCTGGCTGATCGCTTTTGCCTTGATGGCCTGGCTGCCGCCGTTCTGGGGCTGGCTGTTGCTCGCTGTGGCGATGATGGTCTCGGTGGGACGTATTGCCCTGGGTGTGCATCACCCCCTGGATGTGGTCGCCGGCACCGGTTTGGGGATGATCGCAGCGGCATTGGCGTTGGGGTTGAGCGCATGGTTATAGCCAGAAAAGGTAACTGTCCGGTCCCAAAGAGAAACTACGGATTACAGCGGAAAAACCACGGAAGACACAGAGAAAACGCAGAAAACAGAGACGGGCACTTGAGAACGAGGGCGTTGTTGTAAGGCAGGACACCGTCTCGCCCTACTTGCCGACCTTGGCCTCTCTCTGTCTACATTCACAAAAAAAGCCTGTCAGGCCAAGCGACCTGACAGGCTTTTGGGTTATGCCCAAATCCACACCAACACCCGCCGCCGATGGGGGCGGGTGCGGTGTTCGAAGAGATACACGCCCTGCCAGGTGCCCAACATCAGTTTGCCCTCCCCGATGGGGATGGCCACGCTCGGCAAGGTCAGCGCAGCGCGGATGTGTGCGGGCATGTCGTCGCTGCCTTCCAAAGTGTGCCGAAACCAGGGCTGGCCGTCGGGCACCAGGCGATCGAAAGCGCCTTCCAGGTCGGCGCGGGCGGTGGGGGCCCAGTTTTCGTTGAGCACCAACGACGCGCTGGTGTGCGGCACGAACAGGAAGCACATGCCGGTTTGCGCCCCGCTGGCCGCCACCTTTTCGGCCACCGCGGCGGTGATGTCGTGCAGGCCGCGGCCAGGGGTGTGGATTTCGAGGGTGAAGGTAGACCACATGGGGGAAGTCGTGTGGTCGGGGAGTCAGGTAGTCGGATAGTCCACACGCGCTGAGTGGAGCGCCCTTCGACTTCAGTGCTCGCTACGCTCGCCCTTCCGCTCAGGGCGCGGGGTTTCGAGGCGCACACGAATTTAGATGCCCGCGTCGATGTCTTCTTGGGCTTTTTGCAGGAAGTCGGCTACCTGCATGGGGCCCAGGTTTTCGCCGGAGCGCAGGCGCACGGCCACTTGCTCGCTTTCCACTTCCTTGTCGCCTACCACCAGCATGTAGGGCACTTTTTGCTTCTGCGCGGTGCGGATTTTGGCGTTCATGCGGGCGCTGCTGTCGTCCACTTCCACCCGCAGGCCGGCGCGGCGCAGTTCCTGCGCCACTTGCTGGCAATAGGGCACGTGGCGGTCGGCAATGGGAATGAGCACGGCCTGCACCGGCGAAAGCCACACCGGGAACGCGCCCGCGTAGTGCTCGATGAGCACGCCCATGAAGCGCTCGGTGCTGCCCATGATGGCGCGATGCAGCACCACGGGGGTGTGTTCCTCGCCGTCGGGGCCGATGTAGGTCAGGCCTAAGCGGGCCGGCTGGATGAAGTCTACCTGGATGGTGGAAAGTTGCCACTCGCGGCCCAAAGTATCCTGGGCGATGAAGTCGGCCTTGGGGCCATAGAAGGCCGCCTCGCCGGTGGCTTCCACATAGTCCAGGCCGCTGGCGTCCAAGGCGGCGCGCAGCGCGGCTTCGGCTTTGTTCCACTTTTCGGGGTCGTCGACGTACTTGCCGCCTTCCCCGCGCAGCGAAAGGCGCACCTGATAGTCGGTCAGGTGGAAGCGCCCCAAAATTTCCTGCACCAGTTCCAGCAGCATGGCAAATTCGCTCTGAATTTGCTCAGGGGTGCAGAAAATGTGGCAGTCGTCCTGGGTCAGCGAGCGGACGCGGGTCAGGCCGTGCAGTTCGCCCTTCTTTTCGTAGCGGTACACGGTGGCAAATTCCGAGAAGCGCAGGGGCAGTTCCCGGTAAGAGTGCTTGCCCATCTTCTTGTAGAGGGTCATGTGGCTGGGGCAGTTCATCGGCTTCAGGCGGAAGCGCTCGCCGCTGTT
>JALVOR010000087.1 GCA_027026295.1 Anaerolineales bacterium
GACTTCCACCGTGTTGCCAAAGGAATGCGACCATTCCAGGTCGCCGCTTTGTTGCCAGAGCCACCAGCCGATGCCGCCCACGGCAACGCACAAGACCAGAATGAGTAGCAGCGCACAGCCGCCGAGGATACAGCCCGTCTTTTTGTCCATCTCAAACTCCTTGGGTTTCGGAAGGCCTTGCCGTGGCATTTTGATGGTGCACCAACGTGGCTGCGGTAATCAGGCCCAGGAAGACCCACATATCGGCCACGGCAAAAGAGCCGAATGAAACGGCAAACAGCAGCAACGCGGCAAATCCCAATACGCCGCCCATGCCCCAAAAGGTCATTGCCTCGTCGCTCGAAGTGAACAGCCGCACGGCGCTCTGGAACACGCTTTGCCAGAACGCGAAGAAAGTGAGAAAGCCCGCCAGGCCGGTTTCCGCTAACAGGCGCACATACAGGTTTTTGGGCGTGACCAGCCCATAACCGGAACCCGGCAGCAGCACTTTGAGCAGTTCATGGTCGAGCCCCAGGGGCTTGGGGTGCATTGCCTGGGCAAAATAAAAGGCAAAGTTGCCCAGCCCTACGCCCAGCCACGGGTGCTGGCGGTAGACATCATAGGCTGCCTGCCAGTAAGAGAACCGCCCTTGCATGCCTAACATGAAGACGTACTGGTCAATCGGTTTGCCGAAAGCCGTCCAGATGCGGGCGAAGTAGGGATTGATTTTGCCCAGCACGAACAGCGCCGCCACGCCCAGCACGGCCAGGCCGCCTAAGGCGGCGAAGTGTGCCTTCCACGAAAAGCGTTCCGAAGGCCAGAGGAAAACAGCCAGCGCCACCAGCCCGGCGGCAGCCGCCAGCCCGGCGCGGGAATAGGTGAAGAGCAGCACGCCAAAAGTCCAGCCGGTGAGCACCAGTTCCACCGTCAGCCAGCGCCAGCGCCAGCGGAAGGCGCTTCTGCCGGTCATGACTGAAGCCAGCAGCCACGGCAGGAAGACCAGCAGCATTTGCGAAGCGAACCAGTTGGGTTCGTAAGCCGGGCCGGAAATGCGGCGGGTGAGCAAATCGCGGCTGGAAATCCACCGCTGGAGGCGGTTGGCGGTCAAATACCAGTTATAGGATTTGGTGATGATGTAGCCCACCTGAAAAGTGCCCCAGGCCAATGCCCATGCCAGCGCGATGTAGAGCCAGCGCAGGGTGCGCTGCAGTTGTTCCACCGTGCGGGGGAAAAGGGCAACGGTAAGGTAAAAAGCCGCACCGATGACCAGCGTGAACAGGCCGCGCACCACCCGCGAGGGCGGGTAAACGCGGTTCACGGGCAGGATGTCGCGAAAGAGGAACAGCGAAGAGGCCGCTAACGCCGCGATGACGAACAACCCCAGCCACGCGATGCTGACAGGCAATTTGCGGCGGAAGAGAGCAGGCAGGGTGACGACGATTGCCATCACGATGAGGGGGTAAAGCGAGAAGGGGCGCACCTGTGCTCCGCCGCCGATGGCGTTAGGAAAGTGGGCAAAACTGCTGATGGGCAAGCCCAGCAGCAGCAGCACCCACAGCCCCCAGAGGATGCGTTCCCATGCCTTACGCATGGTTGTCTCCCCGGTCTGTGTCGCGTTCTCCTTGTAGCAGTGCGGCAACCAATGCCAACGCCAGCCACAGCAGCATGCCTAAGAAGCCGCCTGCAGCAGCGCCGTCCTTCCACGAATACACCGCATGAGCAGCCGGTTTCAGTCCACTGCCGGAAGCCGTCAGGTTGGCCCACAGCGCCGGTTCGTGGGCTTCGAGGGCGTCTGCGCCGGGCATGTCGGCGGCTAATGCCACCTGCCACTCGGCGGAGATGCCCGCCGATTTCTTCAACGCCTCGGCGCGGATGCGCGCCACTTCGGCTTCCTCGGTGGTCAGGCGTTCGAGTTCGGCCTGCCAGGCCTGCGAAGCGGCTTGCAGTTGGCGCTGCACCGCCTCAGCCCACGCAGCATAGGCTTCGGCAGAGGCATTTGCTTTGGGCAGAGGTTCTACCGTGCCGCCGCCGGGGGGCAGGATGGCGAAACTTGCCCAATAGCGCAGTTCGGCGCGCTCGGCGGGTGTGGGGGCGGCGTCTTTGCCGTTTTCCCACCGCTGCTGCCATGTTTGCAGTGCCTGGCGGGCTTCGTCGAGGGCGGCCAAAGCCGTGTCGGCGCTCTGGCGCTGGCTTTCCAGCCGTTCCCAGCGGGCGTCGGCTTCCCGGAAGGTTTCCCCTTCGGCGATGGCTTGCTGGATTTGCTGCACAGCCACCGCGCCCCACACCCCGGCCAATGTGCGGGCGTGTTCGGGCGTGTCGGCCTGGGCGTGCAGCCGCCATTTTCCGGCGTCGAACCAGTAGGGGTGCAGGTGAGAAGCCAGCGTTTCGAGGCTCCAGTTTTGCCAGTAAGGGTCGGCGGGCAGGGCTGCCTGCACGGCCTGCAAAACCTGTTGGGAAGTGACGAAGCCGTCTAAGGTGGTGAGCATCCAGTCCTTGTAATCTTCGGGGTAGCGCATGACGGCATCGGCATTGTAGCCGACTTCCAGGCGGCTTTCAGCCCAATAGGGGGTGGGAAAAACCCATTGCGCTAACGCAGCGCCCAGCAGCGCGCCGCCGACCATCAGCGGCACGCCGACCCACCAATGGGTGAACAGCCATTGCCACCAATTTCGCAAACGCCAGGTCGTCATGGAATGCTCCTTGGGGAAATCGCCACGGATGAACGCATAATTGCGGACAGACACGGATTTAGGGCGCCAAGTAGGGCAGGGTGCCAATCCCGCCCGGCCCTGCGACAAAACAGAAGGCTACCCTTTGTTTTGCCTGCGCAAACGCCACTGCCAGCGCAAACGCAGCGCGGGTGCCAATGCCTTCCGCAGGTAATACTTCGCCACGATGGGGGCAAACCAACTGCCGCCATCCCGAAAATGCACCCGCAGCATTTCAGGCCAGCAGCGGTCATCGTCTTTGATGGTCTTCGCGTCGCCGTGGATGCGGAAGTTTGCCCACAGGCGGGGCACATAGCGCACTTCGCTGATTTTGGCAAGGCGCACCCACAGGTCATAGTCCATCGCGAAATAGAATGTGGGGTCAAGGGGGCCTACCTGCCGCCAGAGGTCGGCGCGGAAGAAGGCGGCCTGCTGGGGCACGTGTACGTAGCCGCGGCGCAGTTTGCGGTAATCGGTTTGCGCCGCCGGGAAGCGTCCCATCACCCGCCCCTCGGCGTCGATGTAGTTGGCGTCGCCATAGACCAGCCCAACTTCGGGGTGTGCTTGCAGGAAGGCGACGGCTTCGCGCACGGCATGGGGTTCGTAGGTGTCGTCGGAATTGATCCACGCCAAAATATCGCCGCGGGCGCGGGTGAAGCCTTTGTTGATGGCGTCGGTCTGGCCGCGGTCGGGTTCGGAAACCCACCACGCCAGGCGGTCGGCGTAGCGGCGGATGATGTCCACGCTGCCGTCGGTCGAGCCGCCATCCACGATGATGTATTCAATGTTGGGGTAATCTTGCCCTAACACCGACTGGATGGTGGCTTCCAGAAACCGCGCCTGGTTGTATGAAGGCGTTACGATGGAAACAAGGGGTTGGTTAGCGGTCATAACTCAATGATAGCATGAAAGGGGGATTGGTTGCCTGGTTACCTGGTTGCTTGGTCAGGCAATCGGCCAGCCATCTAACCAGGTAACCAGTTCACCAGGTAACCCGCCGACCACTTGCGCATCACATTTCGATGTAATCTTCCACATCGAACAGGAACACGGTTGCGCCGCCGACGGGCACGGGCTTGGGGCGGGGCAGTGGAATGATGCCGCTGATGCGGTCGGCCACGAATTCCACCCGGCGGCGGCAGGTGGCTTTGAGGGCGTCTACCACTTCCTCGATCTGGCCTTCAGGCACGCCAATCATCAGCGTGATGTTGGGGCGTTTGAGGAAGCCGCCACTGCTTTGCACCGGCACCACTGGCACGCCCAGCCGCGCCAGCGCCTCGGCAACCCGCTCCGGGTCGCGTTCTTGAATGACTGCCATGAGAAAATGGCGGATGGGCGGCGCGTCGGGCGCGCGACGCAGCAACATGCCGGGCCACGCAGGCAGTTCATCGTTGATGGCGCTGTCGATTTCCGTGAGCAGTTCCGAGAAGGTTTCCTCGCTCATCACCCCGGCCTGGAAGAGGTCGTGCAAAGTCACCCGCTGCGCCCGCAGAATTTCCAGGCGGGCTTTGTGCAGTTCGTCCACCTGCAGGGCGGGATGGCGTGTCATCAGGTTTGCTATGGTTTGTTGCAGCCGCCGGTTGCGCTGTTCCAGCAGCGGGCGGAGGATGTTCCACGTGTGGGCGCTAATCAACCCTTGCTGGAAGGCGCGCTTCAGGTGTTCGTAACCGGCGCGAGCGGTGACGGCACGGGCGTGGTGTTTTTCGAAGGCGGCTTTTTCTTCGTCGTGGGTGCCGATGTCAAGGGCTTTGAGCAGCCAGGGCATGGAACCGCCCTGCACCAGCAGCGTAAACAGCACCACACCGAAAGCCATCACCTGAATTTGCTCCCGCACCGCGCCCAGACTTTCGGGCAGCCCCAGCGCCAATGCCAGGGAAACCGCGCCGCGCAGGCCGCCCCAATAGAGCACATGCCGCCATCGCAGGGGCACGCGGTTGCCGACCCACGCAAGGCCATACACGCCGATGAAGCGGGCAGCCAGAATGGCGATAATCGCCCACAGCACGGCATACCAGTTGTTCAGCAGCACCTGGGGGTAAATTTGCAGCCCGATGAGCAAAAAGATGAACGAGTTGGCGAGGAAAGCGGCGAATTCCCAGAAATTGACTGCCACGATGCGCGCCGTGGGCGACATGCCCCGTGGCCCGATGTTCCCGTTGATCAGGCCGGCGGCCACCACCGCGAGCACGCCGCTCACATGGGCCTGCTCGCCCACCAGATACGCGCCGTAGGCCAGCACCGCGGTGAGGGCGGTTTCCAGCAGGTAATCGTCGATGCGCTCAATGATTTTGGAAACCAGCGCCCCCAGCAGCGCACCAATCAGGAAGCCGCCGCCGGCCACGCGCACGAAATCAATCAGCCCGCCGCTGACGCTGTATTCCCCGGTGAGCACCACGCCGAGCAGCAGGTTGAAAATCACAATCGCGGTGCCGTCGTTGAACAGGCTTTCGCCTTCCAGCAGCACCTGCAGGCGCTTGGGCGCGCCCAGCGAGCGGAAGAGGGCAACCACGGCCACCGGGTCGGTGGGGGCTACCAGCGCACCAAACACCAGCGCCACCGGCAGCACCATCCCCAGGCCATAGTGCAAAATGCCGCCCACCACGGCGGAAGCCGCCACCACGCCCACCACCGCCATGGTCAAAATCAGTGCGAGGTCGCGCTTCAGGTCGTCCCAGCGGATGTGGAAGGCGGCCTCGAAAATCAGCGGCGGCACCAGCACGCCCAAAATCAGCTCGCTGGTGATGTGAATTTCCACCTTGGCGAAAATGGCTAACGCCAGCCCGATGAGCACCAGGCCGAGGGTGTAAGGCATGCGCAGGCGGCGGCTGGCGATGCCTACCAGCACCGCCACAGTGAGCAGGGAAACCACGATTTCTTCGATGAAAATCAGGTCGGTGTGCATGGGATGTTACCTTGGCGGTTGCGTTCTCGGGGCGCCAATCGCAATTCGCAGTTCGCAATTCGGGGTTTGGGGGCGGTTACACTTCCACCTCGAAAGGCTCGGCGACTTTGAGGATGCGGCTCATGCCGTCGGGCGTGGTGACGAGGGTTTCGGTGGGCATGCGGCGGATGTGCCAGTGCCAGAGGTTCACCTCGATGGGTTCGGGGAAGGGCGAAGGCCAGTTGAAGCGAAAACGCCGCGGTGAAATGGGCTGAATGCCTGCCGTTTGCAGCCACAGGCCGAGGGGCAGCAGGCCGGTGAGGCTTTCCCGGCTGCCCATGCCCGCGCCGGTGTCGGCGTGGTGGGCTTCCCGGAAGCCACCTTCGGCAGCCAGCACGCTTTGCACGCCTTTGGCGGCGGCCATGAGCGCCTGCGCGGCTTCGGCGGTGAAGCCGTGTGCCAGCAGCCCTTCCACGGCAAATGCCACCCAAGGCATGTAAACCGCCCGCAGCCAGTCGGCGGCTTTTTGCCCGCCCCGCGGGGAAAGCGGCAGCCCGAAGGGGCGCGCGTAGGCGCGTGCCGAGGTCAGTTCGCGCCGCATGGCCTCGTTTTGCTCTTCGGTGAGCATCCCTGTCCAGAAAGGCAGCAGCAGGCTGATGTCCGGGGTGGTATATTCGGGCGTGAGCGCCACCACCCGGCAACGGCTGCGCAGCCCCTCGATGGCAATTGCATCCAGGTGGCTGAA
>JALVOR010000088.1 GCA_027026295.1 Anaerolineales bacterium
ACAGCCATTTTTGGCGCCGCGCTGCTGTGGCGGCGTTGGGGGGCGGCCAGTGCCTGAGCGGCAAAGCCGGCGTTCCTGCGGCAATAGGGAACGCTGGCTGTCGGAATGTCGGTTTGAATTTCGTGCTGCGGCTGTAACATAAGGTAAAATAAGCCTGTTGTTTATGCTTCACTGTTTGCCACGGGCAAGGCGGTGAAGGTTTATGTTTCGAGTTTTTATTTTGCAAGACGCTTTATTTTTGGAGGTATCATGAGTATAGAATTTATTTTTCGTATCATTGGCATGTTCGCGTTTGGCGTCTGGGGAGGATTTGAGGGATATACCCTGGCGGAAAACGTGGGGGGCAATGTCTGGCAAATTGCAGTGGTACTGGGGCTGATTGGTGCGTTGGCGGGTCTCATCCTCACACCCTATCTCACTATCCGCCCGGTGCGGGCGCTTCGCCGGTTGCTGCTGAAGGTGCCGGGGCGCAGCCTGCTGGCGGGGCTGTTTGGCCTCACCCTTGGCTTGGTAATCGCCGCGTTGCTGACCCTGCCGCTTTCCCTTTTGCCCAACCCGTTCAACCAGATCGCGCCTTTCGTGGGCGTGGTGCTCTTTGGCTACTTCGGTATCGTGATTTTTGTCATGCGGCAGGATGACATCTATGCCGTTTTCCGCAGCATTTTTGGCGGGCGGCTTGAGCGTGAAATTGCGAGCCAGGACAGCAATGCTCGCTTGGTGCTGCTGGATTCCAGTGTGTTGATTGACGGTCGCATTGTGGATATTGCTCGCACCGGTTTCCTCAACGGCACGTTGGTGATTCCCCGCTTTGTGTTGCAGGAAATTCAGTACGTCGCCGATTCCGCCGACCCCCTGCGCCGCCAGCGTGGCAGGCGCGGCCTCGCGGTGGTTTCCGAACTGCAGCAAGACCCCAACGTCACGGTGCAAATCAGCGACATGGACGTGGAAGGCACCCGCCGGGTGGACGACAAACTGGTGGTGCTGGCGCGGCAGTTGCGCTGCCCGATTTTGACCAACGACTATAACCTCAACCGGGTTGCTGAACTTCAGGGCGTGCCGGTGCTCAACATCAACGAACTGGCAAACGCTGTCAAAGCCCTTTACCTCCCCGGTGAAACCCTGTACATCAAGGTCATTCAGGAAGGCAAGGAGCCTGACCAGGGCGTGGGCTATCTGGACGATGGCACGATGGTGGTGGTGGAAGAGGGCCGTGATTACATTGGCAAGAAAGTCGAGGCCGTGGTAACCAAAGCACTGCAAACCGCCGCCGGGCGTATGTTGTTTGCTCGCCCCAAAGGCACCATTCAGGAAGACGACTGAGGAGTGAACCATGACCCTGCGCGTTTACAACACCATGACCCGCAAAAAAGAGCCTTTCGAAACGCTTGAGCCCGGTGTGGTCAAGATGTATGTCTGCGGTCCCACGGTATATGACAAAGCCCATGTAGGGCATGCCATGTCGGTGCTGGTGTTCGATATGGTGCGCCGCTATCTGGAATACCGCGGCTACGAAGTGCGCCATGTGATGAACTATACCGACGTGGACGATAAAATCATCCGCCGCGCCAACGAAAACGACGAAGACCCCATTGCCCTCGCCGAGCGTTACATCCGCGAATTTGACCAGCACCTCGAAGACCTCGGCGTGCTGCAGCCCACGGTCAAGCCCCGCGTGACGCGGGAAATCGACTGGATTATCAAAATGGTCAAGGGGTTGGAAGAAAAGGGCTATGCCTACGCGGTGGACGGCGACGTTTACTTCCGCGTGACCAAAGACGATGACTACGGCAAACTTTCGGGCCGCAAACTGGAAGAAATGATGGCCGGGGCGCGTATCGAAGTGGACGAGCGCAAGGAACACCCCATGGATTTCGCCCTCTGGAAAGCCGCCAAGCCCGGTGAGCCTTCCTGGGATAGCCCGTGGGGCAAAGGCCGCCCGGGCTGGCACATTGAATGTTCGGCGATGAACCTGCACCACCTCGGCGAGCAGTTAGATATC
>JALVOR010000089.1 GCA_027026295.1 Anaerolineales bacterium
GCTCTATGCCAAAGACTTGCTGGCCATCTGGCGGGGCGGGCACGAGCAGGAACGCACCCTCGAAAGCCTGCTGCGCGAAGCCCATTTCGTACCCGAAGCAAAGAAGGTGGACGAACTCCTGGCGGAGATGCAGCACCGCCGCATGCACATGGCACTGGTCGTGGACGAATACGGCGGCATTGCCGGGCTGGTCACTTTGGAAGACATCATCGAAGAAATTATCGGCGAAATTCAGGACGAATACGACGCCGAAGAAGAACCCGACGACATCCGCACGCTTGCCCCGGGCGAATACCTCATTAGGGGACGCGCCGACATCGACGACGTCAACGAAACGTTAGGCGCTGCCTTCCCCGCCGAAGATGCCGACACCTTAGGCGGCTTGATCCTCAGCATTACAGGCCGTATGCCTTCTGAAGGCGAAAAAGTGCAGGTGGGCGACTTCCTTTTCACCATCCAAAAGGTTGACCAGCGCCGCATCATGTGGATACACGCCTGCCTTCTTCCGCCCGAAAACGACAAGCAACAACCTGAAAACACCCCCAACAATGAATGAGCACAAACCGAGGATATAATGGACAAAACAACCCGCGGGCACCTCATCTCGGCGGCGTTACAAGCCCGCCGCCACGCCTATGCCCCCTATTCACACTACCCCGTGGGGGCAGCGCTGCTGACCAAAGACGGCAAGGTTTACACCGGCGTGAATGTAGAAAACGCCGCCTACCCTTCCGGCATGTGCGCCGAGCGGGTGGCCGTGTTCAAAGCCGTTTCCGAGGGGCAGCGGGAATTCGAAGCCGTGGTGGTTGCCACCGAAAACGGCGGCACACCCTGCGGCGCGTGTCGGCAGGTGCTTGCCGAATTCGGGCTCGATATGGCTGTGGTCGTAGTCAACGGTAACGGCGACGTCGTGCTGGAAACCACGCTTGCCAACCTCTTGCCTGCCTCGTTTGGCCCGGAACACCTTCCAAGGAATAAACCCTGATGAAAGTGATGGTCTTCTCTGACGTGCACGCCAACCTCATCGCGCTGGAAGCCACACTGGCCGACGCCGGGTCTGTGGATGCCTACTGGTTTTTGGGCGACCTAGTGGGCTACGGCCCCGACCCCGCGGCCTGCGTTGAGCGGGTGCAATCCCTGCCTAATCTGGTGCGGGTGCTGGGCAACCACGACGCCGCGGTGCTGGAAAAAATCCCCCTCACCTGGTTCAACCGCGAAGCCCAAAAACTCGTGCTATGGACCCGGCAACACCTCACCGAAGCCAACCTCGCTTTCCTGGCTGCCACGCCAGAGATTGAGGTCATTGACGATGTCACCCTGGTACACGGCAGCCCGCGAGCGCACTACACCGAATACATCCTCACCACCGAAATCGCTGCTGCGTCTTTCCACCATCTGGAAACCGATTTCTGCTTCGTGGGACACACCCACCAGCCCGTGCGGTGGCAGGAAGAAGAAGGTTTTGCCAATGTCTATGCAGCAATACCCCATGAACCGTTTACCCTCGCGCCGCGGGCAATTCTCAACGTCGGCTCCGTGGGGCAACCTCGCGACGGCGACCCGCGGGCTTCCTACGCGCTCTACGACACCGAAACCCATGCCTGGGAATGGCGGCGCGTGTCCTACGACATCGTTTCCGTACAAAACCGCATGACGCGGCTGGGGCTTTCCCCTCTCAACGCCATGCGGCTTTCCGTCGGGCACTAAGACTCTATCCGAAAAATACCGTGGTGGTGTCATTGCAAGCCCCGAAGGGGTGAGGCAAGCCCCCTTTTTATCGGCCAGGAGACTGCTTCGGTGGGCTTTGTCATTGCTCAGCCCGCCTCACAGTGACACATCTGCAAAGAATTTTCGGAGAGGCTCTAAAAGCGAGGCAAATCGTTACAATGAGCGAGACGCTTTCTCCAAAAAACGCATGGCCGTGGTGGCGTTGGGTGCTGGTCGCCGTGGTATTGGTGGCTGCCGAAATCGCTTTCTTTATCCTGCTTTTCCGCCACCCCGCCACACCGCCTGCAACCGCGACGCCTTCCCCAGTGCCTGCTGCCACTGGCGAGCCAAATGCCGCCGACATGCAAGGGCACATTTACAAAGCCCAGGTGGTAGCCATTCTGGAAACCGGCACGGTTTCCTTAGGGGAAAAAGAACAAACCTACCAACGGGTACGCATTCGCCTGCTGGAAGGGCCCCTCGCGGGCATCGAAATGGAAATGGATTTCGGCAAACGCCAGACTCTGCCCGCCAATATGCACCTCAACGTGGGCGACGAGATTTTAGTGAACACCCTCCTGCGTCCCGACGGACAATGGGTGGTATATTTCATCGATTTCATCCGCCTGCGCCCGATGTTCGTTCTCTTCCTCGTGTTCGCCTTCTTCACCATAGCAGTTGGCGGCTGGAAAGGGCTGCGCGGGCTGGTTGGCATGGCATTCAGTTTTGCCGTGATTTTCTTCTTCATCTTGCCACAAATTCTGCACGGGAAGAACCCGGTCACCATCACCGTGCTGGGTTCGGCGGTGCTGCTGGGCATCACGCTTTACCTGATCTACGGCTGGACGCTGAAAACCCACGCTGCCGTGCTGGGCATTCTGGCAGCACTGATTTTGACCGGCCTGTTGGCACAATACTTCGTGGCGCTCACCCGCCTGACCGGCTTTGGCAGCGAAGACGCGCTCTACCTCATCCAGTTTTCCACGGTGAACATCGACACTCGTGGGCTGGTGCTGGCCGGCATGCTGGTAGGCGCCTTAGGGGTATTAGACGACCTTGCCATCACGCAATCCTCCGTGGTATTCCAGTTGCACGCCACCGACCCCACTCTGACGTTTCGCGCGCTCTACCGCCGGGCAATGCAGGTAGGGCGCGATCACGTGGCCGCCACGGTCAACACCTTAGTGCTGGCCTACACCGGCGGGGCGTTGCCTATGCTGCTCCTGTTCTACGTTACCAACGAACACCCTTTGCAGGTGCTCAACTACGAATTCGTCGCGCAGGAAATCATCAGCATGATGATCGGCTCGTTGGGGCTGATAGCCGCCGTGCCGCTGACCAATTTGCTGGCAACCTCACTGGCGCTTTACAGCCACCGCCTGGGGCCCCTGGGGCGCTATCTGGGGCCGCCTGACCGCGAGGAAGGACATGTCCACGCCCACTAATTCCCCCCGCAGGCAAGGGCCTCTTTTCCTGCGCAAACTGCGCCGCGAAGCCAAATGGCTCACCCCCGGCATCGGCATCAAGCGCTGGCTGGGGTTGGTCGTGCTGGGCACCACGCTGCTGGGCGTGGGTTTGGCTTACGCCTTGCTGGATGTGTATCGCACCGCGCCGGAAACCTGGTGGCTGCCACTGCTCTCGGCGGCTTCGTTGCGCTTCTTCCCCCGCTGGCTGCGGGTGCTGCTCTTCGCAGGCGCGGGCTTCTTCGTCACGGGTCTGGGTTTGTGGGGGTTGGGGCGTTCACTGCTGGCGCCCTTCCTGCGTGCCGACCGCCCCATCGTGGAAACCCTCGCTGCCCACCGCATGCGGGAACAAGGCCCCTCCATCGTGGTCATCGGCGGCGGGCATGGCCTTTCAACCCTGCTGCGCGGCCTGAAGAGGTATACCCACAACATCACCGCAGTGGTCACGGTAGCCGACGACGGCGGCTCTTCGGGGCGCCTGCGGGAATCTTTGGGCATTCTCCCCCCCGGCGACATCCGCAACTGCCTCGCGGCGCTTTCCAACGATGAAGCCCTGCTCGCCCAGTTATTCCAATACCGTTTTGCCTCGGGCAGTGGGCTGGAAGGACACTCCTTCGGCAACCTGTTCATTTCGGCGCTGATTGCCCTCACCGGCAGTTTCGAGGAAGCCATCGCCGAATCGGGGCGCGTGCTCTCGGTACACGGGCGGGTGCTGCCTTCCACCCTGCGGCAGGTACATCTGGCTGCCGAGGTCGCCCTGCCCAACCAGCCTGCCAGCGTGCGCGTGGTGGGGGAAAGCCGCATTCCCGAAGTGCCCGGGCGCATCCAGCGGGTGTGGCTGGAGCCGGAACATCCGCCCGCTTTCCCCAAGGCTGTGCAGGCCATCCTGGCTGCCGATATGGTAGTGGTGGGGCCGGGCAGCCTGTTCACCAGTTTGCTGCCCAACCTGCTGGTGCCTGACATCGCCGCCGCGCTGCGGGCAACGCGGGCTTTTCGCGTCTTCGTGTGCAACGTGGCGACCCAGCCGGGGGAAACCGACGGCTTCACCTGCCAGGATCACCTCGCCGCCCTCGAAGCCCACGCGGGGGAAGGGCTGTTCGACATGATTGTGGTGAACAAGGCCTTTACCGGCGAGTTGCCACCAGCCACCGGCTGGGTCACCGTGAACGAAAACGAACCATTGCGCATTCCCGTGCATTACGCCCCGTTGAACAACCCCGAAGAACCAGGGCGACACCGGCCCGGTGTACTTGCCCAAACCCTGATTCGGCTGCTCAAAGGGCGCACGGGGCCTTTGCAATAACCCTCTTAGGGATTGCTTCCCTCACTTTGAGGCGGCAGCCCCCATACCCGAATAACACCTTGAGAAGTCACCGAAACCAGGACCTGCCCGTTTAGCGCAAAGTCCAAGAGAGGGCTGCGTCCATACAAGAGTTCCGATTCCTCAAGCGTCAAGGGCCTGACAAGGGGGGCGTTTTCATGCCCGGAAGCATCTGGCGATGGGGTTGCTGCAGGGGTCGGAGTGAGCGTTGGCACAGGCGTCTCTGTAACAGGTGCAGGACTAACAAATGCCGCATCTTCCGCTGACCGCCAATCTGCTTTCGCCAAAAGCGTTCCGCTGTCCGTATCCCACAAACTTACGGAGGTCAAAGCGCCCACGGCAACCATCTTTCCTGTAGGGGAAAAAGACACCTGACTAATTTTTCCGCCAACAGGCTCACTCACAACTAACGGGTCTCGCTTGCCCATTTCCCACAAGCGCCAACGCTGATCATTGGAACCAGAAACCAGCAGGTCATCGTGCAAAGGATGCCAATCAATGCTATTGACCCACCCCATTGTGGGTTTGGAATTCTTTGACCATGTCTGAACAATATTGCCGCGGGCAGTATCCCATACAATGACTTGATTCACAGAGGCACCAGCCAGATAAGTGCCATTCGGTGAAAAAGCCAGTTGGATAATTGTGCCGGGTAAATTTTCAAAAGACCGATGGAGAGCATCTCTGGTCAAATCCCAAATATAAGCCGACATCCACCACGTGCCGACTGCCATCATACCACCCGCGGGCGAAAAGGAAACCGACCAGGCAAAGTCATAACGCGTGGGCAACGAATGCATCTTTTCAGCCTTGCCGGTCTCCAAATCACAATGCCAGATGGCGCCATCCCAGTCCACGGCAGCCACCCATGAACCATCAGGAGACACACCAACCGAAGTAAAGGGCAAACGGGCGCCCTCAATGTGCAACAGCCGTGTGACATTGCCGTTTGTCAAATCCCGCACAACCAAGTCTGGCGACCAGCCAGCAAGCACAACCTGATTGCCTTGCGGCATAAGTACGGCGTCTTCCACCGTAAACGAAAAGGCTGGCTGCGATGCAATAATTTCAGCACCTTGGGTATTAAATTGCACCACTCTGCCTTCCGAGCCTACTGCTGCCCATGCGTCCTCCCCCATACGAGTCACAGTTAAAGGCGTAAAGGGCAATGTTTTATCAGACAATGCTTCATTATCTTCAACCTTTGCCACGTCATAAGTTATCAAATGACGCCCACTCACCACACTCAAAGTGTGCTCAGAAGTAAATTCCAGCGCAGTAATGTTTTCCTTATACGGCCACCAGAACTTCCAAGGGGGAAGAATGGAGGGATCGGGGCGAAAAGGATGCTCCTTATCCCAAACAGCAACAGCGCCCGTAGAAAATCCTACAGCAAAGAAACGGCCGTCCGCTGAAGCCGCCACGTGGGTCACTATGCCATTCCCTACATTGTAGCGTGTAATATCACCGTTCCAAAAGGTTACGCTGGTGCTCGTAGAAGCAGCCAGTATGAAGTAATAAGGTGAAGAACGTTTCCACGGCTCCACCTGGTACGCAGCAAGAGATTGTGAATTGCTCACCATGACATATCTGCTATCGGGGGTAAAGCGGACGTCGTACACCCACGCTGGACGAAGGCTTTGTAAGCCTTCGGCATGATACAACTCACCAGTCGAAGTTTCCCATACTGCCAACCGTGCCCAGGCAGTGGCTGCAATCCATGCGCCATTGGGTGAAAAGTCTATGCTGGTTATCCATCTGCGGTTGGGGCGTTCAGGTGGCGCGTCCTCGTGCTTGGGGGCAGACGACGAC
>JALVOR010000090.1:0-1418 GCA_027026295.1 Anaerolineales bacterium
GTTTAGCCCGGTTTCCATCAAGATGGCGAAAGTGCAGGGGATTTCCCTCACGCCCTCGGAAATCACCGGCTCGTGCGGGCGGCTGCGCTGCTGCCTGGTTTACGAATACGAGCAATATGCTGAGGCTGCCAAACACCTGCCCAGGCGGAAGAAGCGGGTGCTCACTCCATTGGGCGAGGGGAAGGTCATCGACGTTTACCCCCTCAAACAAAGCGTGCTGGTGGTGTTGCCCGATGGCGTCGTGCAGGAGTTTCACAAAGACGAACTTCAACCCCGCCAGGCCGAAACCTCGGCGGCGACGCCCAACCAATCCTGACCATATCGCCCGCCGCCTGGCGGGCGATTGCTTTTCCCCAACCACTCGACTACTTGACTATTGGACTATCCGACTACCCGGAGGTTTCCATGACCACCCTCGATTTCCGCAGCGAAGCCGAAGCGCTGTTTGACTACACTCGGGCGCTGCGTCGCGATTTCCATCAGCATCCCGAACTTGGCTTTCAGGAGCACCGCTCGGCGGGCATTGTTGCCCGCGAGTTGCGTTCCTTTGGGCTGGAAGTTGTCAAAGGCGTGGGCAAAACCGGCGTGGTGGGCTTGCTGAAAGGCGCTTTGCCTAGCCCCACCGTGCTGGTGCGCGCCGATATGGACGCCTTGCCCATTCAGGAAGAAAACGAAGTGCCCTATGCCTCGCAAAGCCCCGGCGTGATGCATGCCTGCGGGCACGATGGGCACATGGCAATGGCGCTTACTGTGGCGCGCATGCTTTCTGCGCATCGGGAAGCCGTCCGCGGCACGGTGAAGTTCGTTTTCCAGCCCGCTGAAGAAGGACTGGGCGGCGCTGAAGGCATGGTCGAAGATGGTGTGCTGGAAGGCGTGGACTATGCCCTTGCCATGCACCTGTGGAACGAAAAGCCGATGGGCTGGTTAGGCGTTACCGATGGCCCCGCGATGGCGGCGGCTGACCGCTTTCAGGTTCGCATTGTGGGCAAGGGCGGGCACGCAGCCCACCCCAACCTGACCGAAGATCCTGTGCTTGCTGCAGCGCAGGTGGTGAATGCTTTGCAAAGCGTGGTTTCCCGCCATGTTGACCCCCTGGAAGCCGCCGTGGTCAGCGTGACCATGTTCCAGGCGGGGACGGCGTTCAACATCATCCCGCAGGAAGCCCGCTTCGAAGGCACCATCCGCACTTTTGCTCCCGAAGTAACCCGTGAGGTACGTCGGCGGTTCATCCGTACGGTGCATGGCGTGGCGCAAGGCTTGGGCTGCCGGGCGGAAATCGACCTGGATTTGCTCACGCCGGCGGTGATCAACGATCGCAGGCTGGCCGCCATCGTGCGCTCTGCCGCTGCCGAGATGTTCCCCGACGCGGACATCCATGCGTCTTACCGCACCATGGGTTCGGAAGATATGTCATTGAT
>JALVOR010000090.1:1428-6289 GCA_027026295.1 Anaerolineales bacterium
CATTGATGATGTATGACATCCCGGGATGCTATTTCTTTGTCGGTTCGGCGAATCCTGCCAAAGGACTGGATTTCCCTCACCATCACCCGCGCTTCGACTTCGACGAGAAGGCGTTGCCCGTGGGTGTTGCCCTGATGGCAGCGGCAGTGCTTGCCGTGGGCGAGAAGATGGGTGTGTAGCCGCGCTGCGTGGAGGAGCCAATTGGTGAAGCGAGTTTCGTTTGTTTGGTGGGGAGCATTGTTGGCGCTGTGGGCGTTAACGGCCTGCGGCAACGGGCACGCGCCCGGTCCGGTGCCGTCCGGCTCGCTACCCTCCGTGGCGGGTCCCCCGACGCCTTTGTCGCCTTTGCCTGCGCGCTCCGCCACGCCCATTGTGCAGAATCAAGTGCCGCCGGCGGAGATAACCGCCGAGGCGTTGCCCACTGCTGCCGCGCACCCCTTGGAGATCATCTTCCCCACGCCGGGGCCGACGCCCAACACCCCGTGGCGCCCGCCGATGTATCCGGTGCCGTGGGCGCCCAACCTGCACGACCATTTCGTTTTCAGCCGCCCCATTCCGGCGTTCTACGGCGCGCTGCCGGTGGTAGATTACCGCTATGGCGGGGTGTTTTTCGAGAACGAAGTGCATACCGGCATCGACATTCCGGGGCAGCCGGGTACGCCGGTGCTTGCAGCCGGGCGCGGCCAGGTCATTTGGGCAGGCTACGGGCTGAATGCTGGCAGGCCGGGTGTGCCGGGGCCCTATGGCAAGGCAGTGATGATCCGCCACGATTTTGGCTGGGAGGGCAAGACCCTCTACACCGTGTATGCCCATTTGAGCGAGGTGGATGTGAAAGCGGGCTGGTGGGTGGAATCCGGTGCGCCGCTGGGGCGTATGGGCAGCACGGGGCACACGACCGGGCCACATTTGCATTTCGAGGTGCGGCTGGGGGAACCCGACGGCAAGGATGGCGTGGCTTTCGAGACCCGCAACCCGGAATTGTGGCTTGTGCCGCCGGTGGGGTGGGGGCTGATTGTAGGGCAGGTGCTGGATTCCTGGGGGCAGCCTCTCTACCACAACATTGTGTATCTGGCTTCCGAACAGGACAAAGACTTTCACTGGCGGACGTACACCTATGGGCGCAGCCCACTGATTCACGCGGACACGTATTACCGGGAAAACTATGTCTTTGGCGACCTTCCTGCCGGGCTTTACAAGGTCACGGTGGTTTACTACGGCGGCTTTTACACGCGGGCCTTGGAAGTGAGGCCAGGACAGGTGACTTTTTTCCGCTTTAAGGGAACGGTGGGGTTTGAGGAAAATGCTCAGCCGTGATTTGCGCGTTTCCAATGGGAGTGTTTTTATTGACATTTGGGGGCGTTACGGCTAAACTTGTGCCCATGCAGGTACAATCTTTTGCTCGCGTGATGATGGTGATGATGATGTGCACCTGGAAGCCAACGGCGGCTATCAGGGCTTTGTCACGCGGGTGAAAGTTTCGAGCGCATTCCCCTTGACACCCCCGGTTAGTCGCCGGGGGTGTTTTTTTATCCCTTGACAGGAGGTGCTCCGTGTTTGCCCAAACAATTTCGTTGGTTGCTGTTACCGAATCTGAGACGTTGCCCGGTGTGTCAACGATGGCTGTTCATGGCGGGCGGCAGCCGAACCCTTATCGGGCGGTTTCAGAACCTCTTGTGATGTCAGCGCCTGCGGTTTTCCAAAGTACGGTCGATTTGATGGCTTTTGTGCAGGCCCGCCGACAGGGGCTCACGGAGCAGGTGGAATATGGGCGTTATGGTAACCCCACTGTGCAGGAAGCGGAGCGTCGCTTGGCGGCATTGGAGGGCGCTGAGGATGCTTTGTTATTGGCTTCCGGTATGGCGGCTATCACCACGACGTTGCTGGCGCTGGTGCCGTCTGGCGGCCATGTAATCTTGACAGAGGGCGTGTATCGGCGTACACGCCAGTTCGTTGTCGATTTTTTGTCGCGCCTGGGAGTTACTGTTACCCTTTGGGACTGGAAAACACCCCTGGAGGCGGTTTTTCGTTCGGAAACCGCCCTTGTGTTGGCGGAAACGCCCACGAATCCCTACTTGCGGGTGTTGGATTTGGAAGTCTTGGCGCAGTATGCCCGCGAACGTGGGGTATTGACCGTGGTCGACGCGACGTTTGCCACGCCTGTCAACTTGCGTCCTTTGGCTTTGGGGATAGATTTAGTCGTGCATTCGGCGACCAAATACTTGGGCGGTCATCACGATTTATTGGCGGGGGTGGTCGCCGGGGAAAAGGCGTTGGTGCAGCGGGTGCGCGAGGCGTTGGGTGTGTGGGGCGGCGTGTGCGCGCCGCAGACGGCTTCGTTGCTTTCGCGGGGTTTGCGAACATTAGGGCTGCGGATGGCACAGCATAACCGTAACGGGCAGGTGGTGGCCGAGTTTTTGGAGGCGCACCCCGTCGTGGAACGGGTGTGGTATCCCGGGTTGCCGTCGCATCCTGATCATGAGGTAGCCCGTCGGCAAATGAAAGGCTTTGGCGGGGTTGTATCGTTTACCGTGCGCGGTGGGTTGGAGGCAACGGCACGTTTTGTGGATGCCCTGCAAATTCCTTTGCTGGCGGCGTCGTTGGGGGGTGTGGAATCGTTGGTGACGTTACCCGCTTTGGCCTCGTATTACCACTTGAGTTCTACGGAGCGGTTGGCGCTGGGCATTCCTGATAACCTGGTGCGACTTTCACTTGGGGTGGAAGATACGGCAGATTTGCTGACCGACCTGGCGCAGGCGCTGAAAGTTGGGTAAGGCGAAAAGGTGTTATCACCTGCCTGATTTTTGCACTGCCGCGGTGAGGTTGTCGAGTGCCCGTTGAATTGTCGCTCGCGGGCAGCCAATGGTCATGCGGGCAAAGCCGGCGCCTTCCCGCCCAAACCAATGGCCGGGTGCAATGGCGATTTGCGCTTCCTGTGCCAGAAATTTCGCCAGAGTTTTGGCGTCCATGCCAAGCCCGTTGAAATCCAGCCATGCCAGAAAGGTCCCTTCTGGCTCAATCAGCGAAACCCCGATATTCCTTTGTTGCAGGTATGCTTTGATGAAAGCGATGTTCCCCTGCAAATAAACGAGCAACTCATCAAGCCACGCGCCGCCTTCCCTGTGGGCGGCTTCTATGGCTGCCGAGGCAAAGACGTTGACTTTGTTGATCTGATAACGCTGGGTGAACTCGCGGAATTGCTGGCGGTGTTGTTCATTGGGGATGATGGTCAGCGCATCCACCATGCCTGCGATGTTGAATGTCTTTGCCGGGGAAAGGCAAGCGGCTTCATTGCCGTTGTTCGCAATGCTCAAATAGGGCGCAAACTGGTGCGGGGGGAAAACAAAGTCGCCGTGGATTTCGTCCGCGATTACAAAAACATCGTGCCGCGCGCAAATTTCCGCTACCTGCTCTAACTCCCCTTGTGTCCAGACTCGCCCGACGGGGTTATGAGGCGAGCACAGAACAAGCATTTTGTTTTTCGGGTCGGCTGCCTTGCGTTCCAGATCTTCAAAATCTATTTCGTAGTGGCCATCCACAAATTTGAGCGGGTTCTTGACCACCTTGCGCCGGTTGTCCCTGATAACCATGCGAAACTCAAAGAAAACTGGCGGTTGAATGATTACGCCATCTCCCTCGTCCGAATGCTGGTTGATAAGGATGGCTATGGCGCTCAAAATGGAAGGGCTGGATTCGATGTGTTCTCGTTCCAGGTTCCAGTTATGGCGGTTGCGATACCAGCCGACGATGGCGTCGAAATAACTGTCGGGGCGGTACTCGTAGCCGTAGATGCCGTGGGCAGCGCGCTTTTTCAACTTCTCAATGACAGCAGGCGGCGCTTCAAAGTCCATGTCTGCCACCGACATGGGAATGGCATCCGGATTCCCGAAGTATTCTGTCAGAAACGACTTGCTCCATTTCAGCGTGGGGTATACGCCGCGGTCGATATATTTATCGAAGCCCATGAGTTTTTTCTGTTGATTCTTTTTGTTTGCCTGACGACTTGATTACGCGGCTAGTTTGGCCGCGCGCAGGGTGTTTTTGAGCAGCATGGCAATGGTCATCGGCCCCACACCGCCGGGAACGGGGGTGATCGCCGCGGCAACTTCTTTCACCTCGTCAAATGCTACGTCGCCTACCAGGCGATAGCCCTTTTTGGCGGTGGGGTCTTCTACCCGGTTGACGCCGACGTCAATCACCACCGCGCCGGGCTTCACCCAGTCGCCGCGCACCATTTCGGCGCGGCCCACCGCCGCGATGAGCACATCGGCTTCGCGCGTCACCGCGGGCAGATCGCGCGTGCGGGAATGGCACACCGTCACCGTGGCGTTGCGGCGCAGCAGGAGCAGCGCTACCGGCATCCCCACGATGTTGGAGCGCCCCAGCACCACCGCGCGCGCACCTTCCAGATTCACGCCCGCTTCTTCCAGCAGCACCATGATGCCCGCGGGCGTGCAAGGCACGAAAAGCGGCTCGCGCCCTTTCTGCGCAAGGCGGCCAATGTTGAGGGGGTGGAAGCCGTCCACGTCCTTTTCCAAGCGGATGCGCCCCAACACCCGCTCCTCGTCCAGCCCGGGGGGCAAGGGCAGTTGCACCAAGATGCCGTGGACGCGCGGGTCGGCGTTCAGTTCGTCTACCACCGCTTCCACTTCGGCTTGTGAGGCATCAGCGGGGAGGGTGCGGCTGAAGGACTGAATGCCCACCTGCTCGCAGGCTTTGTGCTTCATGCGGACGTAGATTTGCGAGGCCGGGTTGTCGCCGACCAGCACGGTGGCGAGGCCGGGGCGGGGCAGGCCAGCGTCTACGCGTTGTTGCACCTCAGCGGCGATTTGCGCCCGCAGGCGCTCGGCGATGGCTTTGCCAA
>JALVOR010000091.1 GCA_027026295.1 Anaerolineales bacterium
CACATTGGAAAGGTTGGGGCTTCTACCTGAAACACAACCGCCTGCGGCATTTTTCTGCGACTGTCGCGGTTGACGCGGGCAGTTGCCCGGCTCTGTCTTTGGCTTGTGGCCTTTGGAAGTGCAGTTGTCAAGAATGGTCGTCGCAAAAAGGTTGACCAGCCTCACCGTCGTGGCCTCAGCATCTTCCGAACTGGCTATGATGTTTTGGATACACTTTCCGGCAACCGGGAGGTCAAGCATGCCGGAAACAGTCGGCGCTCC
The DNA here is from genome assembly GCA_027026295.1 of Anaerolineales bacterium. Lineage (GTDB taxonomy): Bacteria > Chloroflexota > Anaerolineae > Anaerolineales > DRMV01 > DRMV01. Next base: position 262 of record JALVOR010000091.1, read on the forward strand.
GGTTTTTCGGTTAGAATGGACGTGTCCTTATCGCTGTGTGGAAAGGAAGGCCGATGCGCCCGGCTCCTGGCAGGCCCTTTTCCCGACCTGTGTTGAGTCCCCTTCGTCGTCCCCGCTGGCAGATATCCGTGGCGGCACTGTTTGCGTCGTTCGTGTTGGGCGGTGGCGCGTTGGCTGCCTTTGTGCTCGCACCGCAGCAAGCCTTCCTGGCCTGGCGCGTGCGCCACATTCCCCCGATGGACGCGGCCGCGGTGGCATCCGCCGCGCCCGACGAAGACTTGCTCGTGACCGGCGTGTTGCAGGGCAACACAGCCGCGGAACACGATTTTGTGCTCTATGCACTGGAACGCTGGAAAGTGAAGACCGATTCCGAGGGAAAGTCTTACGGCAAGTGGGAAGACCTGGAAGGCTATTTCCCCGACCTGCGCCTGGTGGTAGGTGAAAGGCCGCTGCTGGTGCAGGGCAACCCGGAGGTGCGGTTGCTCGGCGATGTGCACATGGAAACGTATCCACTGGGGAGCGAGCACTCGATTCCCCTGGATGCCTACCCCCTGGACGCGGGCACGCTGCGCTACACCGGTCTGCGTGACGGCGACCAAGTCACCGTACTGGGGCACAAAGCCGATTCAGGTGGCATCCAGCCTTCGCATCTGTTCGTCGGCGACCGGGCGGCCTTCGAGGCTTTCCTGAAAAACTCCGGGAAGGGCATATTCCTGGCCGGGTTGTGCGTGATGGCCCTGACGCCGCTGGTTTTCGGTTTTACTCTGGCCGTGCTGCGCTGATTGCGCGGCCCACAATGTTTTTGAGGTGCAATATGAATGTGCAAATCAAAGGTTCGACGACTTACCTGATGGTTTTCTTGGGTGTGTTGACTTTGGGGGTTGGCCCGCTGTTTGTTTGGTTGCAGCAGCGCAACTGGCCGCGCCGCATGGATGAAAGCGGTATTACCACCCGTAGCGGCAAACAAATCCCTTGGGGGGCGTTCACCCGCATGACTTATAGCCGCACGCGTATGGCGGCTGGCTACGAAGTGGAGCGCTATGACCTCTACGGGCCGAGAATCCACGTCACCGTGCCGACCGAACGCTTGGTGGATGGTCAACAAGTGGTGGCGTACCTCATGAACCATCTGCCGGAACAGGTCAAAGCAACGCTGAAGCGGTGAATCTTCTACGGCCCCCAGCCGTCCACCGTGCCCTCCAGCGGCAGGGGGTAGGCGGCGCAGGTGAAGGGATTGACCACGAAAGGCCGCTGTTTGGGCATGGTTTGGCCGAGCACAGGCGCCACAGTGTTCACCACCAGCCATTGCCCATCGGGGCTCCATGCCGTGACGAAAGCAACCGGCACGTCGGAGGCGACGATCAGCCGCCACGCGCTGCCGTCGGGGTGGGCAATCAGCAACCCCCATCTCATCCCCTGCAGGTCGGCAAAGGCCACCCACTTTTCGTCGGGTGAAAGCACGGCGTAGCCCGCTTTGTTGTTGAAGGTTAGCCCCAAATCCTTGCGGGTGCCGTCGCGCAGGTCGCGTTCCCGCAGGTGGAAACCTGCTTCCAGCGCGGCGTAAAGCACACGCTGCCCGTCCTTGCGCCAGCCCACAGGCTCCACCGGCCCGGCAATGTTTTGCGTGACCAGCGACACCTTGCCGTCCCTCAGGCGCATCACATACATGGCGCGGCCATCGGCAAAGAGCACCCGTTCCCCATCGGGCGACCAGACGGGGTGGTAG
>JALVOR010000092.1 GCA_027026295.1 Anaerolineales bacterium
AACCTGGGTCATCCCGTGCGGGGTAGGCTGGGGGGATTGTAGCAGGCTTTTAGCCACCTGTCAAGTGGCTAAAACGGAAGAAACAAAAAACAGGCCCTGAAAGGGGCCTGCCTGTTGTAGAACTTCAAAACCGTTATGGGTTGGTATTTTTGGCTTGGCGTCGTAGAGCGGCTAAATGAGGATATTTGAGCAAGTAGGGCTTGCCGTCATCTGTCAAAAGGGGAGCACGACTACCAAAAGGCTTTCGTGCTTTATAGATGGTTGCACAAAAAGCCACGTCGCTTTTATCTACAAATTTGCGCCGCCCGGCTTCGCGCAACACCCTGATATAACCACGTTTTACCCATTTGTACAAAGTTTGTGGTGAAACCCCAAACTCTCTCGCCGCGTCGCTCAATCCAATCTCTACCCCCTCCAAATGAGCGAAGTCCTCCCGCCTTATCTGGGAAAGGCGGGCGTTGATGTCGTCGGCGGGCGGTTGCTGGGCGTCGTCAGCCACGGCCAGGGGGAGTGTACCGTCTTGGGTCATCTGAACGTACATGATACCTTCGGGGTCTACGAATGCGCGGAGTTTTCCTGATTGTACCATAACGCGTAAAGTGGCTTCGTCCGTCCCTGTTTTGCGCGCTGCTTCGGAGAGGGGGAGGATTACAGGCAGCGCGGCAGTTTTGGATAATGTCGTCATTCTTCTTCCCTCCGTTCTTCCCACCCCAACCATGCACGTACGGGGCGATAGTATTCTTCCTTGTAGGGGTCAAATCGGTCGGAGACAAACGAGACCTGGCGGCGGTGTAAACGAGGGGGAGCCCAGGCAATTCCCCGCGCACTCTCGAAGAACGGGGTTATATCCTCAAGATCAATGCGAGGCGATACCTCCTTGTCATACAGATACTCGAAAAATGGCTCCACAGTATTAAAAGCCCTGTCTATTTTCAGCCCCCGCAACAACAGGTCTTCGTAGTCCCATCTCAACTGATTTATTTTGAAGGATTCAATGCGTTTCCACGCTTTGACAAGCAGGTCTTTGACCAAATCGGGCGTCAATACTGTTCCCCGAACATCTCCCACCAGCACGAATTTTTCCTGATACCACACCGCGGCACGGTTCGGCCAACCGTTCACGTAAGAGAGCACAAATTTCCTGGGCATTTCGTTTTCTCCTTCTGCACACAACAGGCATTGCAACGCAGCAATGGTTACAATGAGGAAAATCTTGCAGTTCGTTCTTGGGAGTGAAGATGAAAGCGAAAAGCAAAACAGTCAGGAAAAGATTGGCCTACATAGGCGACTGGATGGATGTCATACTTGTGGTGTTCGTTGCTGCCGTGCTTGTCACCGACAAATACAGTCTTTTTTCGTTTTCGGCGGCAACAGAATTGGGAATGCTCCTTGGCATCGTTGCTTGGGAAGGGGCGCTCATTAATACGTCTGTGGACGTGGTGGACGCAAAAATGGCTTATCGCTGGTGGGGCAAGGCGCTTCCTGCAACCTGGGCGGCAATAGCGGTTCTGTTGGCCGGCTGCCACATTTTGGGCATTTCGTTCCTCTCCAAATGCAGCTGGGAATGCTACATTTCCAGCGCCGTTGTCATACTTTGGGGTTCGGCGGCTTTCTTTTTGAAATCTCTATTTCCTGAAGGGGACGAAACGAAACAATGACTTCATCCTCGGTCGTAGTAATGGTTACAATGAGAAAAATCTTACGGAGCACTTCAAAATGATCAAGAAACTGTTTTCTTACAGCAACCTCGAAACATTTCTCATAACTGTTCCAATCATGGTAGAAGAAGCAGTAGCCTATTTTCTCCCGGAGACGTGGCAAAAAGCAAATTTCCCAATGACAATGCTGATTATGTTGTACCTCTTTTTCGTTATGGAGGTAGATTGGGAGTGGTCTGCTTCTGAAGCAGCCATGTCGCTGGCAGGGATAACAATTTTCGGAACAATTTTTGGGGTGTTGGGTTTTGGGCTATCTCGGATGTTAGGAATGGCTCCTGCATTATCCTGGGGAGAGTGGCAGGCGATTTTATCCGTTCTTCCTTCAGGGGCAATAGTGTTTACTCTGATAGCCTTTTTGAGGCGTTTGAGAGAAGATGTTGAGAAACAATGATTTCTTCCGCGGTCGTGGTAACGAAACGCCCTGGTGCGCTGTTGACGTAATACACATACACCAGGTCGTTGAAACTGGCGAGAAAAATCAACAAAGCCAACCCCCAGATAAGCGGATGGAAAAAACCGAGGATGATTAGAGATGCGGGGATAATCAAAGGGGCCAGCGTAAGCCTTGTCCATACTTTTTTGGGGGCGTTGGTAAAAGTCAGCGATGCTCCTACCCCTGGCTGGTCAGTTTCTGCAATGTAACCGATGTGGCCGCAGGGAATACCATGAGAGCAGGCGTAACTAATGTGTACTCCTTCGTGCAACCACAGGAGCCATTTGAGCTTCCAGTACAGTACCGCGACAATAATCCCACCGGCTATCTTCAAAAGCTGCCAACCGTCAAGATCAAAACGGGGGGCTTTGCCTGCAATAATCAGGATGCACGTAAAAAGGACGAACAAAAAGGAAAATGTATTAACCAGCAACTTGCCCGTTCTTTGCAGTTTTCGTCTTGAGAAACGGCGTTCACCTTCCATCGTGGCGTCTCCTGGGATACACAGACATCCGCGGGCGTCATTGTGGGCGGATGAAGTTCAGGTGCCCCCGGCGCGACTCGAACGCGCAACCTACGGATTCGAAGTCCGGCGCTCTGTCCATTGAGCTACGGGGGCGTGGCGGCCAAATTATACCATCGCCCTATGGGTCAAGCCAGTTCTGCATGCAGTTGTGCCAGTGCTTCCCGATAGGCCTCGGCGTCCGGCGGCTGCAATGCCAGAATGGCTTCGATGGCCTGGATGGCATCCTCGGGCTGTTTGGCGTCCAGAAAGCATTCCCCCGCGGTGTCGAAGGCGCGAATGGCTTCTGAACGCTGCTCCAGGGTGGTATAGACCTGCCCCAGACGCATGTGAAGTTCGCCGCTTTTGGGGTGGGTTTCGAGGAGTTCCTTGATGAGCGCGAGCGCCTGGGTGAGGTTGCCTTTGCGGGTGAGGTAGGCGATGAATTCGTCCAGTTCTTGGGTGGCTTGTTTGGTTTGCCCCATCTTCAGGCGCAGGGTAATCAGTTTGGCGCGCACGTGTTTGTCTTGTGGCTCGATGGTGCGAATTTGTTCGTAAATCAGGATGGCCTGGCGCCAGTCCAGTTGTTGTTCGGCGAGGTCGGCCATGCGCCGCAGGATTTGTAATTGCCATTGCCGCCCCTTGGCAAGGCGGCGGGCAAGGCGCAGGGCGCGTTCGTATATCGTTTGGGCCTGTTGCAGGTCGGCGAGTTGGTAGTAACTCTCTGCCATTTCCATGTAATGGGCAATGGCTTCTTCCAGGCGGTTTTGCCCGATGAGGGCTTCGACCAAATGGACATGGGCTTCAAGGTGCGTGGGGTTGATTTCCAATGCTTTTTTATAGAGATCGATGGCCTGCTGGGCGCTGCCGCGTGCCAGGTAGGTGCGCGCGATCATCAGGTACTTTTCTTCGGCCACGTTCACCATGCCCCGTTCCAGGAGGATGTCGGCCATCAATGTGTGGAGGGGGAGGTAAGCAGGGGCGTAAGCCAGTGCCAGTTGGGTTTCTTCGAGGGCAGCGCCCCAGGCGCCGTTTGCCAGCAGGTTGTGCACCCGGCTGAGCGTTGTGACAATGCGCCCGCTGTTGGCTTCCATGAGCATGTCGGCCAGGGGAAGGATGTTGCCGGTGGTGTGGGATTCCTGCGCGATTTGCTCCCGTGCTGCCTGCACGCGCTGCCGCCAATCGGGCTGGAGGAGCAATTGCTCCACGTTTTCGGCAATGCGGTCGAGGGTTTCGTCGTTGGCCTGCCCGTTGGCAATTTGGGCAATCAGTGGTTCGTAAAGATGCCCCAGTTTGTCGGCTTCTTCTTTCGACACGGTGTCTGTGTCGGCGATGCGCAAGGCTTCGAGGTAGTGCTGGGCGGCTTCCACCTTTTTGTCCAGTTGCAGGGAAGCCTGTGCCAGCAACAGATGTGATGCCAGGGCGAAGTCGGGGTGGTAGACGGATTTTTGCAGGTAGCGGATGGCTTCGGCGTAGTTGCCGCTCTTCGCCAGCAGGAAGCCGAGGTCGAAATAGGCTCCTGCGTGGTCGAGGCCGGCGCTGACTGCCCGCAGCAATTCTTCGGCGGCCTGGGCGTAGTTGCCCTGGGTTTGCATATCTACCACCTGCCCCAGCAAGAGGAGGATGCGGCTGCGCTGTTGCTCGCGCGCCTGGGGGTTGGTCATCCCTTGCACGAGGACGTCCAGCCCGCCGCTTCGCTTTTCACCGGGTTCGTGTTGGGTTTCGGCTTCTTCGAACAGCGTTTCGGCTAACAGGGTCAGTGCGCGTTGTTGTGCGGCGGCGATGGGGTCGGCGTTTTGGTTTTGTGCGGTGTCGTCAGGGGCGTCAGCGTTTTCCTGGCTTGTCGCGTTGGCGTTCTGACGGATTTTTGCTATGCGCAACGGGTTGGTGCCGCCGCGCGGGCGCTTGGGCTTGGGAAGCAGTGTGCCCCGCTGGATGGCCGCTAACGCCTGACGGGCTTTGGGGTCGTTTGGGGCAAGGTTGATGGCCTTTTGCGCTGCCTGGGTGGCTTCCTTGATTTTCCCTTGCCGCTGGAGCAATGCCGCCACGGCCAGGTATTCTTCTATGGCCCGGTCGATTTGTTGCAGCCGGTCATAGATCAGCGCCAGATGTGTGTGGGCGAGGAGGTGGTCGGGGTCGAGACGGGTGACGCGCAGGTAGTTGTCGATACCGCGTTTGAATTCCTTGCGTTTCATGAAGCGGTCGGCGGCTTGCAAGGCAGCGCGTATGGCTTCGGAGATGTTCCCCTTGCGCTCGTAAATCTGCGCCATTTTCTCCCACGGCACGGGCTCTTCCGGGTGCACTTTTGCCGCTTCGGTATATTTTTTCAGCGCGTCGTCGAACCGGTGGAGTTCGTAGAATGCCAGCCCCAGGCTGGTCAATGCCTGATAGTCTTGCGGTTTGGCTTGAAGGGCTTCCTGATAGTGGGCCGCGGCACGCGCCCATTCCAGGTCCCATGCGGCGGAATGGCCGGCGCTCATGGCTTCGCGGTAGATTTTTTCCTGGTCTGCCATTATTGCTCCCTTGACGCTGGTTGTGGCGGTGCGGGCGGCGGTACGTGCCGAGTGGACGGCATATTCAGCAAGTAACCTTCATTTTACCAGAGTGCAGCGTTTGGCTTTCGTGGTTTCTCGTTTTGGGAACGCTGCGGGCGGACGCGACGGGTTCATTCCTGCTTCAGGCGGCTTTTGGCAAAGTCGATGAGGTACCACAGGCCGACGATGAGCAGGGCAAGCACGCCCACAAGGAAGAGCAGCGTGCCAGCGGGCGTGAGGAAATGCTCTTGCACGATGCCATTCTCGCTTACGGTTGCCAGGTGGTCGCCTACCCGTGCTGCAAGGAAGCCGACGACGAGCAGGACGATGCTAACGATGGCGGATTTACGTTTCATGGCGGGTACTCCTTGCGAGAAGCGGTTGCTGACTCTATTTTAGCAGATTTTATCGGCAGCGCAGGCGTTAACGGGTTCGGGGCGCTCATGTGAGCGCCCCGAAGTTTTGCTATGCGGTTGGTTGGGGTAGTGCGGGCGGGTCTTCTGTGGCTGTCTCTGCCAGCGGTGTGAGGGTGATTTCTCCTTCCTCGTCCACGTCTACGAGAATGGTTGCGCCGGCGGCGGTTTCGCCGGTCAGCAGGGTTTCGGAAAGCGGGTCTTCCACCTTTTGCTGGATGATGCGCCGCAGGGGGCGGGCGCCCATTTCGGGGTCGTAGCCCAGTTCGGCAAGCCGTTCCAGCGCGGCAGGGGTGGCTTCCAGACCGTAGCCGCGCTCGGCAGCCCGCTGGCGCACCTTGTCGAGTTCCAGCGAGACGATTTGCAGGATGTCTTCTTTCGTCAGCGCGCGGAACACGATGACGGCGTCGACGCGGTTGATGAATTCGGGGCGGAAGGCGCGTTTGAGCGAGTCGAGCAGTTTCTTGCGCATTTCCTTGTAGGAAAGCCGTTCTTCCAACGCCTGGTCGCGCTGCAGGTTGAAGCCCAGCGCCGTTTGGCGCTTGATCATTTCTGCACCGACGTTGGTGGTCATGATGATGATGCTGTTGCGGAAATCGACTTTGTGGCCTTTGGCGTCGGTGAGGTGGCCTTCTTCCATGATCTGCAGCAGCATGTTGAAGACATCG
>JALVOR010000093.1 GCA_027026295.1 Anaerolineales bacterium
CGCAACCGGGGCAAGGGGAAGTTAGCGAGAAAGCATCACTTTGGCGACCTTGCCGTCGGGTTCCAGTGCCACGCGCATGTAGCGACGGTGTTCGATTTCGCCTGTGTGGGTGGTTTTGCGGACGACGACGACTTTGCGTGCAACGTGCTTGCGCTTTACGCCTTCACCTTTGGGAATGATGTCCACTGTGTCTTCGGCCATGAGCATTTGCAGGTCGTTTGCCCCCGGCAGATACGCCTTCACCAACTGGCGGATTTGCTTGCTCACCGTGGCGGGAAGTTGCGGTTGGTTGTCGGCGGCGCGTTCCTCGGCGGCGGCAACGGCTGTGCTGTGGCGGGGGCGGGCAATGTTTTTTGCCAGCGCGGTGGCTGCTGTGAGAGGTGCGTGCAGTGGATCGCCGTAAAGCACGAAGGAAATCAGCGTTTTGTGGTCGTCGGCATCGAGGAAGCCATGACGTTGGTGCATGGTTTGCACATAGAGGTATTTTGCCTGTCGCAGGGCCTCGCCCGCTGGCGCGCCTGCCTTCAGGCGCTGCCAGAACAGGTGTCCCAGCAGGTCGGCGCCGCTCAGCGGGGGCGCAACTGCCCCGTAAGCCGTGACCGTGGAGCCTACGAACACCTGCGCCCCAGCATAGAGAAAGCGTAGGCAAAGGGCAGTTTGGGGTGTTTTCTTCTCGATGTGCGCGCCATAACACGCTTCAGAGAAAATGGCTTCGGCGGCGTGGCCGCGAGGCGGAATGTCTTCGGGGCGTAATGCTACCGGGTAGGCAGGCGCGTCGGGCATATCTGCAACGCCGCGCTGGCCGTACCATGCGGGGGCGTCAGGCGTGCCGTGCAAATTGAAATAGGCCAGTTTCGCCCGGGGGAACGTTCCCAGCGATTCCGCGTCTAACGGCGGTGAGGTAAGCAGGGCGCGGCTTGAGCCAATTTCCTTGAACACGGCCTCGGCGGCCTTTTCCCACACTGCGGCAGTGTAGCCCGCGCTGAAGGAACGCCGCCGTAGCAGCAACAGGCGGGTTTGTAGCCAGTGCCACCAGCGGCGATGCCACGGCAGGCGTCGCTGGCGGGCGCGATGGGCTTCTGTCATGCGACGCAGTGCGCCCAACACCAGCGCGGCATCGCTATCGGCGCTGCCTGGCAGTCTGCCTACCGGCCATGTTGGGGCGAGGTAGTTCTCGTCGGTGGTGCCGTAGGGGTTGTCCGAAGGCACGGCGCTGTCGTCGTCTTCTACGGGGTTGGGCAGATGGTGGAAAGGCACCGCCTCGTGCCCGCCGACGATGAGCAGTGCGCCGATCATACTGCCCCGACGCGCCAGCGCCTGGTCTAACGCTGCCAGTTGGTTTTTGATTTCCCACGGGTCGTTGGGGGAAACCGGACGGATGCCGTGTTCGCGCGCCGAGGCAGGGTCGTCTGCCAGCAGCACCAGCGCGTCCCAGTTTGGGGAAGCCGCCACGGTTTTGGCTAAGGTGTGCATGTGCTGCACCACGATTTTGGCGGTTTCCTCGCCGTAACATGCAGCCAGCCCGCGACGCGTGCTCAGCATGACGTAAACAGGGTAGCGCCCATCGGCATCCGCCAGGTGGGGCATTTTCAGGCGGCGGGCGGCTTTGGAAAGCGCCTTTTCCGCCTGACGGGTGCTTTTGCGGCTGGCACGGCGGTTGCTGGTGCGACGGCGCGGTGTGGATGCTGCCTTCTGGGGTTGAGGCGGCTTTTTGGGGGAAGGCGGCGCTGGCGGGGCGTCGCTCTGGGGTGCGGAAGGCGTTTTTGGGGTGTGTGGTGTGGGTTTGGCGGTGGTGTTTGGGGCCGGGGGCGGGGTGTTGGGGGATGTTGGGGGGGCGGGCTGTAGGCGGCGGGCTTGTCGTCCGCGAGCGGGGCGTGGGCGGAGTGGTGGTGGATGGGGGCGGTGTTCGGGGGCTGGATAGTATGACAGTAGCACCCCCAACACTACCGCCAGTTTGAGGCCGGCCATACCGAGGAT
>JALVOR010000094.1 GCA_027026295.1 Anaerolineales bacterium
GCGAACCGGGCACCCAGTTGACCCTGCGCACCTTCCACACCGGCGGTGTGGCTTCGGAAAGCGACATCACCACCGGTCTTCCCCGTGTGGAAGAGATCTTCGAAGCCCGGAAGACGCCCAAGGGCGAGGCCGTGGTGGCCGAGATCGGCGGGGTGGTGCACATCGTGGAATCGGAACGCTATGCCGACCAGCGGCTGGCGCGCATCGAGCACAGCGAAATGGTGCACGAGCCGTATCTCATCCCTGAAGGCTTTGAAATCAAGGTGGAAGACGGCACCGAGGTAAAGAAAGGCGCTGTGCTTGCTGCCGGTGAAGGCGAAGAAATTGTGGCGCAGAAAGACGGGCGCGTGCGCATCGAAGGCAACAAGGTCATCGTTTCGCACGAGGAAAAGGAAGTCGTCGAAATCGAAATCCCCAGCACCGCCCGCCTGCGGGTTTCCGACGGCGAGCATGTGGAAGCCGGGCAGCCGCTCACCGAAGGCTCGCTCAACCCCCACAAGATTCTGCGCATTCAAGGGCGCGAAGCCGCCCAACTGTACCTGCTTTCCGAAGTGCAGCAGGTGTATCGCTCGCAAGGTCAGAACATCCACGACAAGCACTTCGAAATCATCATTCGGCAGATGCTTTCCCGTGTGAAGATCACCTCGCCGGGCGACACCGCTTTCCTGCCGGGCGATTTGGTCAGCCGCATTCGCCTGCTGCACGTCAACGAGAAACTGCGCGCTGAAGGCAAGCGCCCCGCGAAGTTCAAGGAAATGCTGCTGGGCATCACCAAAGCCGCCCTCAACACCGATTCCTTCCTCTCGGCAGCGTCCTTCCAGCATACCATTCGCGTGCTGGCCGATGCGGCCATCGCCGGCAAGGAGGACCCGCTGGTTGGTCTTAAGGAGAACGTCATCATCGGTAAACTGATTCCTGCGGGCACGGGCTTCTCGCCGGAACGCTTTGCCAAAGTGATGCGGTTCGACGAAGAGGCGCCGGAAGCGGTTGCCGAAGCCGAAATTGAGGCGGAAGGCGATGGGGCGGAAGGCGAAGCCGCCGAAAGTGAGGCTGTGCCCCAGGTTGCTGTGCACGGCGATATGCAGCCTGCCGCCGATGTAGAAAGCCTCCCTCCGGCGGCGGATTGATTCCGCTGTAACAATCCGAAGAAACAGCAACAGGCGCTGCTCTGAAAAGGGCGGCGCCTGTTTGGTTGTAACACTTGTATCTGTTCGGCCTTGCAGGTTTCTGTGGCTTCTGTGTCTCATTCTGCTCCGACCAGCAGACGAAAACTGCAGGCTCGCCAATGAGCACGGCACGACACCGGTCGGTCAGGTGTTGAGAATCAGCGTGTCATCTTTGTCGGTTTTGGGCTGGCGCAGGGGGAGTTCGATGAAGAATGTGCTGCCTTCGCCCAACTGGCTTTCGACCCACACGCGCCCGTGGTGGCGCTCGACGATGGATTTGACGATTGCCAGCCCCAGGCCGGTGCCTTTTTCCTTGGGGGTGTCGCGGCGGGCAATGCGGAAGAATTTCTCGAACAGCCGCGGCTGGTCGATGGGCGAGATGCCCACGCCGCTGTCTTTGATGCCGAACAGCACTTTGTCGTTATCCACTGGGCGGGTCAAAACCGTGACCGTGCCGCCCGAGGGGGTATATTTGATGGCGTTATCTACCAGGTTGTGCAGCACGCGATCGAGGAGAACGGGGTCGGCTTCCACGAAGGGAGGTGTTTTCGGGTCGATATCGGTTTGCAGGGTGATGCGCTTGCGCTCGGCGTGGGGTTGCCAGCGTTTGACGACCTCGTCGATGGTGTCGAGGATGGGAATCAGTTGCAATTGCAGCCCGACGCCTGCTTCGATGCGCCCCAGATCCAGCAGGTTGTTCACCAGCCGGGTCATGTTCTGTACGCCATTCTGGATTTTGGAAACGTAGCGGCTTTGCCGTTCGTTGAGTTGCCCCACCATTTCGAGCATGGTGAGATAGCCGCTG
>JALVOR010000095.1 GCA_027026295.1 Anaerolineales bacterium
ACCGTTCGGGCACCCCCCACATGAGACACGGCGACCAATGCTCTGCGGCGGTTTTTCTAACCGAGGCGCATTGAACGGTCTGCCGTGTCTTTTCTATGGCTTGACTTTATCATACCAGGCGCAGAGGGAGCGCCAAGGTCGCCAGGTAGGGCGGGATGCCAATCTCGCCCAGCCCAAGGAGCGGGACGCCGTTCCGTCCATAGCAAGGCTTAGAGCCTATCCGAAAATTCTTCATAGATGCGTCACTGCGAGGCGGCATAGCCGCCGAAGCAGCCTCCTGACAGCCGAAAAGGGGATTGCTTCGCCCTGGAGCCTGCGCCGAGCGCAGCGAGGGGGGGCTCGCAATGACATTCGATATTTTTCGGATAGAGCCTTAGGCTGGACAGACGCCTGCCCTTACTGGAGGGGAGCAAAGCCATCATCGTCGAAAACCCATTCCTGCTTGTGGGCAAAGGCGATGCGGTTGTCGGTCAGGCGCGCCCAGTGGGGCGCGATTTCAAACCAGCGCATTTGCGCGAGCATGTGCCCAAACGGGCCAATGAAAGGGAAGCGGGCGGCGTAGATGGCGCGGGCGCGTGCTTCGGCTGCGGCGTTGGTGAGCATGTGGGCGGTGCCGCGCAGTTGCAGGCCGCGGATTTCCTGCCAGTGTTGCGCCGGCGGAGCAATGGTCACGGCCACGCGCGGGTCGTGCAGCAGGTTTTGCACGTGCTGTGTGTGCTCGGCAGAAAGGAAATAGAGGTGCAGGTTTTCGTCGTAGGCAAAGAACAGGGAAGCCGCCGCAGGTGTGCCTTCCGGGCTTACCGTGGCTAAGGTGAGGGTCGGCGTGGCCTCGCACACGGCGAGCAACGGCGCTAAAGACCCTGCCATGGCTGGTAAAACTCGTTGGCGATGCCTAAGCGCGCCAGAATGCGCCCCACGGTTTGTTGCACGATGTCTTCGATGGTTTCCGGGTGGGTGTAAAAGGCGGGCATGGGCGGCATGATGATGGCGCCCTGCTCGGCGGCTTGCACCATCAGGCGCAGGTGGCCGAGGTGCAGCGGGGTTTCCCGCACGGCCAGGATGAGGGGGCGGCCTTCCTTGAGGGTGACATCGGCGGCGCGGGTGAGCAGGTTGTCGGTGTAGGCGTGGGCGATGCCCGAAAGGGTTTTGATGGAGCAGGGCACGACCACCATACCCCGCGCCGGGAAGGAACCCGAGGCAATGGGCGCGCCGGTGTTTTCCGGGGAATACGACTGTGTCGCCAGTTGCTCCACGGCGCGCACGGTGTAGTTGGTTTCCTGCGCGATGGTGACGCGCGCCGCCTTGCTCATCACTAAGTGGGTTTCCACGCCCAAAGCGCGCAGGGCTTCCAGCAGGCGGATGCCGTAGATGGCGCCGCTTGCGCCCGAAATGCCCACCACGAGGGGTTTGGATGTGTTCATAGGAGTGCCAGCCAGGTGCCAAAGAACAGAATCAGGCTGATGTAACCGTTGACATTGAAGAACGCCATGTCGAGCCGCGAAAGGTCGTCAGGGGAAATGATGCTGTGTTCGTAAACGAACAGCCCGGCGCTCAGGGCCACGGCAATCCAGTAGGGGAAGGCCAGATGCGCCACGATGCCCAAGGCAATCAGCCCTGCCACTGCGCCCCCATGCGCCCAGCGCGCCAGTTTGAGGGCAAAGGGAATACCGAAGCGCGCCGGAATGGCGTAGAGGCGCTCGGCGATGTCCACTTCGTAGTCCTGGCAGGCGTAGATCAGGTCGAAGCCGCCAATCCACAGGGTAACGGTGAGCAGCAGCAGCCATGCAGGCAGGTCGGCAGCGCCAAACAGGGTGCCGCGCACGCCCACCCAGGCGCCTACGGGCGCCAGCCCGTCGGTGAAGCCAAGGATGAAGTGGGAAAGCCACGTGAAGCGCTTGGTAAAGGAATAGCCGAGGAGAAAGAGGATGGCGAGGGGCGAGAGTTTGAATGCTAAAGGGTTCAGTTTCCAGGCGGCAAAGCCGAGCAGCACGATGGAAAGCGCCACGGCAGCCCAGGCCACCCCGGGGCGCAGGCGGCCCGTGACCAAAGGGCGGTTGCGGGTGCGCGGGTTGACCGCGTCGAATTTCAGGTCGGCAAGGCGGTTGAAACTCATGGCTGCGGTGCGCGCTGCCACCATCGCAAGGGTAATCCAGCCGAACTGTGCCCACGTGGGCGCGCCGCCCGCCGCCAGGAACATGCCCAAATAGGCGAAGGGCAGCGCGAACACCGTGTGCTCGAACTTGATCATTTCCAGAAAAACGCGGATTTGCCGCAAAATTTTGCCCATCAGCCCAGCCCTAAAGTGTGCCAGATTTCGTCGATGCGCTGGCGGGTGGCTTCATCCATCTGCACCGGCTGCGGCCAGGGGCGGGGGTGGCCTTCTTCGGGCATTTTGGCGGTGGCGTCCACGCCGATTTTGCCGCCGTAACTCTGCATGGGCGCGGCGTGGTCCAACTGGTCCACGCCGCCTTCGGTCACAATGATATCGCGCTTCCAGTCGGTGTTGCCCAGCGCCTGCCACGCCACCATGTTCAGGTCTTGCACGTCGACCCAATCATCCACCACCACGATGGCCTTGGTGAGGCTCATCAGCCCCAGCCCCCACAGGCCGTGAATCACCTTGCGGGCATGGCCGGGGAAGCGCTTTTTGATGGAAACGATGACCAGATTGTGGAACACGCCCGCGGCGGGCATGTTGACGTCGACGATTTCGGGCATGAACAGTTGCATCAGCGGCAGGAAAATGCGCTCGGTGGCTTTCCCCATCCAGTAGTCTTCCATCGGGGGAATGCCCACCACGGTGGCGGGGTAAATCGGGTGCTTGCGGTGGGTGACGGCGGTGACGTGGAAGGTAGGGAAGTGCTCTACCGGCGTGTAGTAGCCGGTGTGGTCGCCGAAGGGGCCTTCCGGCTGCTGCTCGGTGACATCGACATAGCCCTCGATGACGATTTCGGCGTGGGCGGGTACTTTCAAGGGCTGGGTAACGCATTCCACCATTTCCACGGGGCGGCCGCGCAGCCACCCGGCCAGCAGGTATTCGTCCAGGTTGGGGGGCAGGGGGGCAGAAGCGCTCCACATGGCAGCCGGGTCGCCGCCTAACACGATGGCCGCTGGGAAGATCTGCTGCCCTTTGACTTTGGCAACCCGCTCGTGCTCGGCACCGCCTTTGTGGCGCTGCCAGTGCATCAGCAGGGTTTTCTCGTCGATGACCTGCAGGCGATACATGCCGACGTTGCGGGTGTTCTTTTCCGGGTCGCGGGTAATCACCTGCGGCAGGGTGATAAAGCGCCCGCCGTCCAAAGGCCAACTTTTCAGGATGGGGAAGGCGTCCAGGGAGGCGTCTTCCTTGTGGATGACTTCCTGGCAAGGGGCGTTGCGCTTCATCGCGGGTTTGGGTGCCATGGATTTCAGCGCCCCCAAAATCTGATTGCCGCGTCCCAGCAGTTCTTTGAAGCCCTGGGGCAGCCGCGGGTCTAACAGGGCTTGCAGGCGCTCTCCGATGGCGTCCAGGCTTTCGGCGTGCAGCGCCAGGGCCATGCGTTTGGCGCTGCCGAAAAGGTTGATGGCGACGGGCACGTCAAAGCCCTCGACGCGCTCGAAAAGCAGGGCTTTGTTCTTTTCCGGCGCGCCTTTCGAGACGCGGTTCACGATTTCCGTGATTTCCAAATCGCGGGAAACCGGCGTGCTGATGCGCACCAGTTCCCCTTCTTCTTCCAGCAGGCGGATGAAATCTCGCAGGTCGTTCATGTTCCCTCCAGGCGCAACCGGCGGCTGCTGCTATTTGAAGGCGATGACCACGCTTTCGTAAGGCACGGCGTGTTTTACCAGCCCTTTGCCCTCGGCCCAGGCCACGATGTCGTTCCATTCGGCCTGAGTCAGCACGCCTTCGGTGGGGAAGGGCGGAATGCGGTAGCCTTCCAGCAGCGGGTCGGGCACCAGGTGTTTTTCGGCCAGCAGGGGCTTGTATTTGTCGGGGTTTTGGGCGATCAGCGCCACCGCCTCGTCGATGGCGGCGACGAAGTTGGCGACGGCGCTGGGATGTGCGGCGATGGTGGCGGTGCTAAAGGCGTACACACTGGCGCCGTAGGGCGCGTTGCTGTTGTCGAGCAAAATTTTGGCTCCCTGCGAAGCGGCCAGGGGCGCTAACGGGTCGGGCAGCACGGCAGCCTTGAGTTTGACCGAGGAAAGCAGCGCCATGCGGTCGGGAATCTTGGGGATGGCAATGGTGTGAATTTCATCGTCGGTGAAGCCTTCTTTTTCCAGCAGGCGGTCGAGGACGTATTCGATGATGGTGCCTTCGGAGATGCCGATTTCCACTTGCTTCAGGTTGGCAACGTGGGTGATGCCGCTGTCTTTGGCCGTAACGATGGAGAAAGAGCCGTAGTCGGGGGAAGGCTTTTGGGCGTAGCGTACCATCTGGAAGCGGATGCCTTCCTGGTTGAGAAAGAGCATGGCGATGCCGTCGGTGATGGTGCCGTCGGCCTGTCCGGCGAGCAATATCTGGTCGCGCTCGGGGGCCGAAGCCACGGGGATGAATTCCACCTTCAGGCCGCGAGCCTCGAACAGCCCTTCGGCGTCGGCAACATACATGGGCAGCGTGTCCACAATGGGGAGCACGGCAATTTTCAGGGTGACGGGTTCGCCTGCGGGGGGGGACGGCGTGGTGTTCTCTGTGGAAGGTGTGGTAGTGGTTGGAGTGGATGTAGCAGCAGAAGAGCATGCCCCCAAGATCAGGCTTAGCGACAATGCGAAAACAACGGCAAGCAGGGTGGCACGTTTCATGTGTGTTTCTCCTTAAACGGTGTGCCAAAGGCACGGGGTTTTAAGGTTTGGGTAGCCAGCGTTTGACAAAAGTCATTTTTGGCTACCCCGCGGCGCGGAATGATACCATAACGCCAACCAACTCACAAGTTGAAATGAAAAGGGTGTAAACGGGGGAGCGAAACCGACGCTTGGAGATAAATTGTAGTTGCTATTGCAAGAAATTCCTCTATAATGAAATTATGGAAAGGTTATAAATTGGTAGCGCCATTGTGACAGAAAGGAGCATGAGATGAAACGCTTTTTTGAGCATTCCCGCTGGTTGTGGGCCGTTGCATTTGGCGTTTGGGGTGTTTTGCTGGCGTGCAATTTGCCCCAGTCGGCGTCTGCGCCGCCGGCGCCTTCGCAGAATCAAGAAACCCGTGCTGCGCCCGCAGCAACGGCAACAGAAATTGTCCTGGCAACCCATGAAGGGGCTGAGCCTCAACCTCAATCCACAGAAACTCCTGCACCACCGACGCCTTCCCCCACGCCCAGCCTTACCCCCACGATAACACTTACCCCCACGCCTTCCACGCCGATGGTGAGCGTTTCGGTGAACACCAACTGCCGCACCGGCCCCGGTAACGCCTACGATCGCGTAGGGGCGTTGCTGGTTGGGGAAACCGCCGAGGTGCTGGCGCGCGACCCCTATGGGCTGTTCTGGTATATCCCCAATCCCGACAAGCCGGGCGGCAAGTGCTGGGTTTGGGGACAGTATGCCACCGTCACGGGTGATACTTCCTCGCTGCCCGTGTTTACACCCCCGCCGACGCCTACGCCGGTGCCTGCTTTCGTGCTCAAGGGTGTCACGGTGAAGGCTGGCTGCATTCCTCCCTATATCTTTTTTATTGAAATCTCCAATACCGGCGGCGTTGCCTGGCGTAGTTATTACTTGAAGATCGAAGACCTGACGAACTCGTCTACCGGCACGATTGCTGGAACACACTTCAGTAGCGTCAAGAACACGTGCAGCCCGCCTGGAGACTTGAGTGTCATCAACCCCGGTGAGGGCGCCTATATCGCTGAAAATGCCCTTGCTGTCCCTTTTCACCACTTTCGCTTCACGCTCACTTTGTATGCTGAACCCGGTCAACACGGGACGTCTCTCACGAAAGTTATTGAATATCACCCCTGAAGTGCACAAAGCGCGTTTGTAGTGAAAGGATGATGTCCGATGTTTGGAAAGCGGTTCGATTTGTTGCTTGCCGCGGTTCTGGTTCTCCTTTTGGCCTGCAATTTTCCCGGCAGCGCCGTTACCCCTGCCGTGGCACCTTCGCAAGCGCCTGCTGCCATTGCAACGGTTGTCGCGGCGACCATTGCTGCTCAAGGCGATGCTGGCGCGCCTGGCGCCGTTTCGCCTGCGCCGTCTACTGAAACGCCCGAATCGCCGCCCCCGACGCCTTCCCCCA
>JALVOR010000096.1 GCA_027026295.1 Anaerolineales bacterium
GCCGGCGCGGAACGAGTGCACGCCGGGGTAGCGGAAGCCTTTGGCCCACAGTTCCTTGTAATAGGCCCGCGAGTCGGCGTCCATTTCGTTGGGCAGGGCGTTGTAGCGGTAGAAATCCTCGTAGGACTGGTGGGGGCGGTCGGCCATGCGCATCGCGTCGGTGCCGCGGCCAATGGCAGCCACCTTGACACGGGGAAGGCGCTTGCCCGCGGCCTTTTCCAACTTCGCCAGCCCTTCTTCGCTCACCAGCAGCACCGCGGCCGCGCCGTCGCTCATCACGCAGATGTCCAGGCGAGTGAGCGGCCAGGCCACCATCGGCGCGTTGCGGACATCTTCAATGGTCAAGCGGCGGCGCTTTTGGGCATAGGGGTTGTAAAAAGCGTTCATGTGGTTCTTCACCGAAACGTGCGCCAACTGCTCCACCGTGGTGCCAAATTCCTTCATGTGGCGGGTCACCATCATGGCGTAATAGCCGGAATAGAAGCCGCCCACCGGATAGTCGAAACTGGTGTCAGAAGCCAGCGCGATGAACTCGTTGCCCTTCCAGGTGTTGACGTGGGACATGGTCTCGAAGCCCAGCGCCAAGGCGACATCCATATCGCCGGAAGCCACGGCTTTGTAGGCTTCCTGGAAGCACAAGCCGCCCGTGGCGCCGCCGCCTTCCACACGATGCGAGGGTTTGGGCAGCAGGCCGAGGTAATCCTGCACCATGATGCCGGCCATCAACTGGCGGGCGAAGTGGTCGGAGAAGTAAGACACCA
Organism: Anaerolineales bacterium; assembly: GCA_027026295.1. GTDB lineage: Bacteria > Chloroflexota > Anaerolineae > Anaerolineales > DRMV01 > DRMV01. The sequence continues at coordinate 762 of JALVOR010000096.1, forward strand.
CCGACCCATCCACAAGTTCGAAGAATTTGGGGTGCTCGATGCCAATGTCATTGAGCATGTAATCGTAGGCTTCTTTCACCAGCGCGGGGAAGGTCTTGTCGGGCCGCGCTTTGGTAAATTTGCTCACCCCCCCGGCCACTGCGTAAACCGTTCTCATTGTATCAACCTCCTTAGTTATGCAAAGGTTCCACAACGACCGCCAGCCCAAACCGACCGCTCATCGCCGTGGTGTTTCCATTGTACAACACATTGCCAAAAATCAAGGCGAGGAGCGGGGGATTTTTGGGCAATCAGATCGGTAACTGCGCCCCGACTGCGCCTTTCGCTGCCGCTCGAGGCTCCGCTCTACGCCTCGACTGCGCCTTTCGCTACCTCTCAAGGCTCCGCTCTACGCCTCGACTGCGCCTTTCGCTACCTCTCAAGGCTCCGCTCGGCGCGAGGATCGCTCTGAGTGGAGGCCGACCGTAGGGCATAATCAACACAGATATTGGGTTTAGGCGCTCCGGCAGTGCTCAAGACTTCTGTTTGCTCTCTCCCTACCCCCGCTACGGCGAGGCTTCGCTTTCGCTCAGCCTGCCGTAGCCGCCCCCTTCCCTCCCTTAGTAAGGGAGGGAAGGGGGCAGATGGGCCGAGCGCCTGTGTTGAGCGGCGTGCTGAAGGCTTCGGACAGGAAGGCTGAACAGTTACTCAGATCGTTCTTTTCCCGTAACGTTTCAGCGTTGGGAAAACTGGTTGCGGATGACAGCGGATGCCCGCTGATTTTGGGACGCCAGGAAAGTTACCGCAAAGGTTGCAAAGAACGCAAAGGGCATTGCCCGTTTGACACGGTGCTGCTTCGGACGCTACGAATTGACGAAGTAACGCTTCACGAATTACGCCGTTTCTGTGTTTTCGGTGGCGCTTCTGTGGTTTTCAATCGGCAGTTCCTCCTTGCCAGGGCTGAACAGATACCCGAAAAGTAGTACAATAGCCCCATGTTCAAGCAATGGATCAAGCAATATCTCAAACTCAAATATATTTTGCTCGCCACGGTAGCCGTGCTGGCAATGGGCGGGTTGCTGCTGGCAATTCCACCGGTGCGGCAGCGCGCCGCGATTTACACCAGCCTGCTGCGGGCACGCATCAAATACGCGCTGCGACCGCCCGAACAGGCCGTTTTTGTGCCCCAGGGCGACCCGGTGGCCACCGCGGTGCAGGCAACCC
>JALVOR010000097.1:0-873 GCA_027026295.1 Anaerolineales bacterium
CGAGGCGGTGCTGGATGCCAGGATGTTTGAAGCCATCGTGGACGCGGCGAGTAAGCACTTCAACACGGATCTAAAAAAAGCCTTCGGCAACAGGTCATAGCCTGGGTCACAGGGCAATATGGCGTGTCGATTTACCAGGCCTGCCAATGGTTTGGGGTCACGCCACCTACATCCTCACCGAGGAAGGCTATCTCTACCTGGCGCTCATTACCGATGTGTTTTCCAGGTATATCGTGGGTTACGATGTGTCTTCCTCGCTGGCCGTGGAAGGCGCTCTGCGAGCCTTGGAAATGGCCATCAGGCAGGCCCCAGGCGCCTTGGAAAGCCTCATCCACCATTCCGACCACGGCGTGCAGTACGCAGCGTCGGCTTACCGAGAACGGCTGACTCAAGCCAGTATGCGCTCCAGCATGGGCGCTGTAGGCAACGCCTACGACAATGCTCTGGCGGAACGGGTGAACGGCATCCTCAAGACCGAGTATCTTCTGGATAGTTTGTTTCCAAGCAAAAGCCAGGCCATTGAAACCGTGGCGCAAGCCGTGCATCTTTACAACTTTGAACGACCTCACCTCTCCTTGGGGTACGCTACCCCAGCCCATATATTCGGGTTGATTTGATAGGGAGAGGGGAAGTTTTTGTGTAAACGTATTTCAGGACTTGACAGCGAAAACGCCGATGTACCCGACACCGGAACACTTAAAACACCACTTCCTTCCCCAATCCATGCGCTTTGGCGTTTCGCAGAGCGACTTGAGCCGCCGTCGCATCCTGCACGGCGACGCCTACGGACTTGAAGAAAGTTACCTGCCCGGCGTTCGTGCGGCCTGCTTTGCGGCCGAGCAGAATTTCGCCCAGTTCGGCATGGATGTGGTT
>JALVOR010000097.1:883-6182 GCA_027026295.1 Anaerolineales bacterium
GCCGTTGATGTGCACGCTAGGTTTGAGGTCGGCGTCGTCGAAAACCGGCTGGGTGGCAACGGTGGCGGTGCAGATGACGTCGGCTTCCCGCACGGCCTGTCGCGGGGTTTCGGCCACCCGCACATCGTTGGGAATGGGGCCAAAGCCTGCCATTTCGGCGACAAAGGCTTCGGCGCGCTCGCGACTGATGTCGTACACCCACACCCGCTCGATGGGGCGCACGGTGCAGACCGCTTCGGCCTGGGTGCGCCCCTGGGCGCCTGCGCCGAACACCGCGAGCACCCGGCTGTCGGCGCGGGCGAGGGCATCGGTGGCCGCGCCAGAAGCCGCGCCCGTGCGCAACGCCGTCAGGGTGCCGCCTTCCAGCAGGGCGAGGGGGCGGCCGGTGTCGGGTTTCAGCACCAACACCGCGGCGTAAATCGTAGGCAGCCCGCGCTCGGTGTTGCGGGGGAACACCGAGACCACTTTCACGGTTAGGGCTTCATCTTTTCCGCCCACGAAGGCGGGCATGAACAGGCTCACGCCTTGGTGGGGCGCCACGGGCAGCGAGAGGCGCAGCGGCACTTCGGCCTGCCCTGCGGAGAGGGAGCGGTAGGCGTCTTCCACCGCGGCAATCGCAGCGCGCATGGGCAGGGCGCGGCGGACTTCTTCGGCGGTCAGAATCAGCATGGCGCACTCCTTACTTCAGGGAAGACGGGCTTCCATGCGATTGAGCAGGGCGAAAGTGCCCGCGAGGGCGGTTTCCGGGTCGGCGAGGCCGAGTTTTTGGGCTTTTTCGCATAGGGTTTCGAAGGCGTAGGCATCCCACCAGTTGGAATGCATCAGTGCGATATCGCCGCGGCGCAGCGATTCGGTAGATTGCTTGATAGCGTTCACAATCTGGCTGAACAGCGGCTCTTTGAGCGCCTTGTCGGGCTGGTCGATGGCGTGATAGTCGGTAAGGATGGCGCCTTCGTCCCACGTCCAGTCGATGAACTTGTAGCCCAGGTCGGTGACCACGCGGTGCACGCGGGCGGTGTTCTTGCCTGCCCCAAAGGGAATACGGAAATAGGGGAAGCGGTCTTTCATCATTCGCAGGTAGTCGGTACCCATAGCGTCGGCGAGCGCCTTTTCCCAGTTCAGCAGTTCCTCGGCAATTTGCTTGTCGTCCAGGTGCGTAAAATACGGGTGGGAATACGAGTGATTGCCAATGATGCAGCCGTTTTCCACTAGTTTCTCGAGAATGTTTTCCCCCTCATAGTCGGCCAGAATGTGCAGCATTCGCCCCATGGGGAAGAACGCAATCGGACATTTGCGGCGTTCGATGATTTTGGCGATGATGGAGAAGGTTTGGGAATAGCCATCGTCCACGCTAAGGAGGGTTCCAAAGCGAGGGTCAATGGCACGGATGTAATAGACGCCGTGTTGCGGGAAGCCATCGTCATAGGCGCGGGCGCTCAGGGGCTTGGACAGGAAAGCGGCAGTGGCGGCGGCTCCGGCGAGTTTGAGAAAACTGCGGCGGGAAAGTGGCATAGGGTGGCCTCGTGGGAAACGTTCGCGGGAAGTGGCAACAGGGCTAATTATATCCCGGAAAGCGGGGAATCGAGGCTGAACAGGTGCGAAATCAGAAGGCGATCAATTGCAAAGGCACGGGGGTGAATACCAGAGCGAAGAGCACCAGCCCGAAAATGGCGATGGCGCGGCGTTTGGGGTCGAGGGGAGTGATGTCGTCCAGCGGCTCGGCGTAGCGGCGCCCAAGGAAGAGCAGCAGGACAGCCCACACCCACCAGCCATCCCACACAAAACCGAGGAGGAGGAGAACGGCAAGCAATGGCCAGAAAAGTCGGGCGGCGCGCTTGCCCAGGAGGGTATAGAGGACGTGCCCGCCGTCCAACGTGCCTAACGGGATGAGGTTGAGAGCGGTGACCAGCAGCCCCGCCCAGCCTGCCCACGCCATCGGGTGCAGCATGACGTCCATGCCGCCAAGGGGCGCCGGGTGGCCGGTAAAGAAGAAACGCAGCCAGTAAACCACGGGAGAAGCACCGCCATAACTTGCTGGGGCAGGCAGCAGTTTGCCGAACACGGCGAGTTTGGCGAGTAAATAGAGAATGGAATTGCCTTCCAGCATCAGCCCGCCGCCGCTTGCCATGGTGGTGGGCAAGGGCTCGACTTTCGAGAGAGCCAGCCCAATGATTAGCACGGGCAAGGCCACCACCATGCCCGCGAGGGGGCCGGCAATGCCGATATCGAGCAGCACGCGCTTGTCGCGAGGCGGTGCTTTCATGCTGATGAACGCTCCCAACGTGCCAAACAGGCTGAAGGGGAAGGGGATGAAATAGGGCAGCGTCACAGCGGTTTTGTGGTGCCGCGCCGCGAGGTAATGCCCGAATTCGTGGGCGGTCAGAATCGCCAGCAGGCTGAGGGTGAAGGCAATGCCGCCGGGGAGGGCTGCCCGCAGGGCGTCGGCTGCGCCCGCGCCGAAGTCGGCAGGTCCCTGATAGGCGTAGGTGACGCCGGCGGCAAACACGCTCACCACGGTGAGTACGAACAGCACCGCGTTCCACACCGCGCGCGAGGGTTTTGGGCGCAATTTGCCGGGCACGATGAGCACCTCGTGCTTGTGTCCGCGCCCGTGGCGAAACAGCAGGGTGACTTCGTAGGGCTGCAGCGCGGCTTCCAGGCGGCCATAGGCTTCGGCAGTATCGCCCAAAACCTGGCCGCGGTAGCGCATCAGCCAGCCGTGGCGCTGCGGGTCGCCGCGGGTGATGCTTTCCACGCGCATCACCCGAGCCACCAGCGTGGTCAGGATTTCCTCTTGCGGCAGGGGCATGGGTTCTCCTTGGGGGTAGCGTGCGTTAAGGATAACCGAAGCCCGGCGGGATGGCAAGGTGGGGTTGGCAAAAGGGCGCAAGCAAAATGTGTAGAAATGGTTGCCCTGTTTTGTGCCTCTTTGTGTTCCTCTGTGTGCCTCGGCATTATCCCTTCTTTGCGTGCTTTACTTTCTTTTCGCCTTAGCGTTACAAAAAATCCGTGTGCATCCGTATCATCCGTGGCCCATCCTTTTCTGCAAAACCGACTACAATAGGAGTGACCTTTGCTGTTGGAGAATCTTGTATGTGTGTTCAAAAGGAGAACATATGAAATCGATACGCGGTCTTCTTGGGTTAACCCTCGGTATCCTCGCTGGATATATCACTGCCGTGTTCTCCTGGCTACTGTGGCAGTTGCTGGAAGCCGACCCGGATGCCGCGTTGCGCTTGCCGCAAAATAAGGCCTCTCGCGGGCGGACTTTTGAGCGTTGGGAAGTGCATTCCGGCTATCGGGTGCGGTATGTGGTGGAAGATGGCATCGAGTGGGTGTCGTACTTCCCCAAAGAGCGCCACTTTGAGACCCCGCTTTTGATGCAGCATGGCATGTTTCATGGTGCCTGGTGTTGGGCCGAATGGCAGGCGGCCTTTGCTGAACAAGGTTGGGAGAGCCATGCTATCAGCCTGCCTGGGCACGGCAACTCGCCCCTGCAACGCCCGATTCACAAATGCACCCTGGATTACTACCTCAGTTTCCTGCGCGACGCTGCTGGAAAACTGGAAAAGCCCCCGGTGATCATCGGTCACAGTATGGGCGGCGCACTGACGCAATGGTATATTCGCTACGTGGAACCCCCACCCGCAGCGGTGTTTGTCGCTTCGTGGGTGGCTGACAGCGCCTTGCGGGATGGTTTTTGGCTGCTGGTGCGGCAGGATCCCGCCATTATCCTGCGAATGTTGGTGAGTTTGGATTCGTCATCCTGGATTCGTACACCAGAACGGGCAGCGGAAAAATTTCTTGGCCCCGCGGCTGTCATTTCGCCCCGCGATTTTCATGCTCGCCTGGGGCCAGAGTCGGCGCTGGTACTCTTTCAGCATAACCCGCCTTTCTGGTTGCCGCCTCGCAAGATGTTGCCGCCTTCCCTGTGGCTGGCAGGCGAACGCGATGCTGTCGTCAGTGTAGAAGGGCTGCGTCGCTCGGCGCAGCGCTTCGGCGGGGATTTCCTGCTTGTTTCCGACGCAGGGCATAATTTGATGATGGAAGCCAGCGGTCAGCAGATGGTACGCATGATTCACGACTGGCTGGTCTCGCAAGACATAGGGTGACAATTAACCAAACAGAAGGGCACAAAGAGGTGCAGAGGAGGTTGAATGCAGTAGAATAATGCATTTTCCCCCACGTAATTACAAATCGCCGCCGTAACCTTGCAAGCCGACTTGACAAAGCCGGCTTGCAAGGTTAAGCGCATCCTGTCAAGTCAAATGAAAATGTTACCGAAGGGGGAGATAACCACCAAATGAAAATGTTACTGAGGCAGATTGTGCAAATCGGCGTCGTTCAGGGTTGAAAAGGGAGTGTCCGCCGTCGTAGTAGGGGCTGTGGGAAACGGTGGGCAACCCGAACCAAAGGGGAGGGTTGTCCCCGTTTTCCACAGCCCAAGGGTTTGCCGTACATCTTCTGTTGTGTCGGGTGAAGCAGCAGAGGCTTCTGCCAAGGCATGGAGGGCATCAACAATCGCCAGACGCAAGGTGAGCAAGTCGATGTGGTCACGGCAGGTTTGCCAGGCTTGAGCCAAGGATTCATCCCAGATGTGGGTTTCCAGCAGATGGTCTAACGGGGTGGTCACGGCGTAGGAGCCGTCTTCCTGATGACGCATAAGAGGTTGAAAAAGGTTGTGGTAGAGGTCGAGCAAGGGGTAGAGCGTGTTGAGCGCCTTGACTTGAGCCACCGAGTCAAACCGGTCGTAGCCCACATAGGCGCGGATATGGGAGCCATTGTTCTCTTCCACAAAGCGATTGTCGTTTTTGTGGTAAGGCCGGCTGCGGGTGAAGGTGACCTGTCGGTCTTGGAGAAAGGCCAAAATGAGCGCATTGAGGAACTCCGGGCCATTGTCGCTGTGGATTTCCAAGATGGGAAAAGGAATACGCCACCATAGGGCTTCAAAGGCATCGCGCATGACCAGGCTGCTGTTGCCCAGGGTGGCGTAAGTGGCGACCCAGCCGCTGAAGACATCGGTCCAGCACAGGGAAAAGGCAAACAGGCCGCCGGATGAGCCACCGTGGTGGAAGACCGTATCGCTCTCTATGTGACCTGGAGAGGAAATCTGGGCGGGGATAATGCTTTGGGGTACGGCACGGGCCACGGCGGATTTCGCACGAGGCGGACGCCGGGAGGCAGCCAGACGAGCAGGTTGTCGGCGCACCGGCCCCACGATGCGGTGCACGGTACTGACGCTGACTTTCTGTAATTTTTCTTCCACTTCCGGGGAAAGGGTGAGATGACCATGACGGGC
>JALVOR010000098.1 GCA_027026295.1 Anaerolineales bacterium
CCCCACAGCCTGACCGCCCAACTGGCCTACGTGCTGGATGCCTGGGGCGAGGCGCTGGGCGAAATGCGCGCCGACCTGCTGCGGGGGCTGGACTTCGCCCGGGAGGCCGAGCGCCGCGCCGCGGCCGCGCCCCCGCCGCCTTCCGAGCACGATTTCACCGCCCTGCCCGCCGACGCGGACGCGGCCGAAGCCTATTCCCCCGACCAGGCCTGGATGCCCCGCCTGGTGCTGGTCGCCAAGCACGTCTATGTCTGGCTGGCGCAACTTTCCCGCCGCTTTGGGCGCGGCATTCACCGCCTTGACCAGATCCCCGATGAGGCTTTGGCCGAACTGGCCGAGTGGGGCCTCAACGGCCTGTGGCTCATCGGCGTGTGGGAACGCAGCCCCGCGTCGCAAAAAATCAAGCGCCTGATGGGCAACCCCGACGCCCTGGCCTCGGCCTACTCGGTCTATGATTACCGCGTGGCCGCCGACCTGGGCGGGGAAGACGCGCTGCAAGCCCTCAAGGCGCAGGCCGCCCGTTTTGGCATCCGCCTGGGCGCGGACATGGTGCCCAACCACATGGGGCTGGATTCCCGCTGGGTGGTGGAGCACCCCGACTGGTTCATCCAGACCGACGCGCCCCCCTTCCCCAATTACCGCTACACCGGGCCTGACCTTTCCTCGCACCCCGCGGTGGAAATCCGCATCGAAGACGGCTACTACGACCACAGCGACGCGGCAGTGGTCTTCCAGATGCGCGACCACCGCGACGGCCGCACCCGCTACATCTACCACGGCAACGACGGCACGGCCATCCCCTGGAACGACACCGCGCAACTCAACCACCTGCTGCCCGAAGTGCGGGAAGCCCTCGTCGGCACCATTCTGGAAGTCGCCCGCCGCTTCCCGGTGATTCGCTTCGACGCCGCGATGACCCTCACCCAAAAACACTACCAGCGGCTGTGGTTCCCCGCGGCGGGGGAAGGCGGCGCGATCCCTTCCCGCGCGGCGCACGGCATGACCCGCGCCGAGTTCCTGCGCCACATGCCGCGTGAATTCTGGCGCGAGGTGGTGGAACGGGTAGCCGCCGAAGCCCCCGACACCCTGCTGCTGGCCGAGGCGTTCTGGCTGCTGGAAGGCTACTTCGTGCGCACGTTGGGGATGCACCGGGTGTACAACAGCGCGTTCATGCACATGCTGCGGGACGAGCGCAACGCGGCTTATCACAAACTGGTGCGGGAAACCCTGACCTTCGACCCGCGCATTTTGCAGCGCTATGTCAACTTCATGACCACCCCCGACGAAAAGCCCGCCGTAGAGCAGTTTGGCAAGGGCGACAAATACTTCGGCGTGGCCACCCTGATGGCCACCCTGCCCGGCCTGCCCATGTTCGGCCATGGGCAAATCGAAGGGCTGCAAGAGCAATACGGCCACGAATTCCGCGCCCCCCGCACCGACGAAAGCCGCGACGAGGGGTTCATCGCCGAACACCGCCGGCGCATCGCGCCGCTGCTTCGGCAGCGGGCGCTGTTCGCGGGGGTAGAGGCGTTCCGCTGGTTCCCGCTGGAGACACCCACGGGCGAGGAAAACCCCCATGTTTTTGGCTATACGAATAAGCGCGGCGGCGAGCGCGCCTTAGTGCTCTACCACAACCGCTACGCCGAAACCGAAGGGCGTCTCTACCGCAGCGCGCCCTTCGTGCCGCCGGAAGCCCCCGACAGCCCACCCCGCAGCGAAACCTTGGCCCAGGCGTTGGGGCTGCCGGACGACGAAAGCGTGTTCGTGCGTTTTCGCGACCTGGTGAGCGGCCTGTGGTACCTGCGGAACGCGGCCGCGCTGCACCGCGAGGGGCTGCGCGTGCACCTGCGGGCGTATCAAACGGAGGTATTCATGGACTGGGAAATTTTGCCCGACCCCGATGGCCGCTGGGCGCGGCTGGCCGAGGCGCTGGGCGGCGCGGGC
>JALVOR010000099.1:0-283 GCA_027026295.1 Anaerolineales bacterium
GCATCCCAGTCGCCCTTGTCGCGCGCCAGCACCACAGCGTGGTCAAGAATTTGCCATTCAGGATAGCCCGCCGACCACAGTTCGGCAGAAAGGGCAAACCAGGCCCAGTAATTGTCGGGGGCTTCTTTGACCTTGTCAATCAGCGGCGCAACAGCGGGGTCGTCTGCTGCCGGTTGCGGGATGCCTGCCAGCAGTTGCTGCACATCGGGCAGGGGTGGGCCGTTTTCTTCCGGCTGCTCCGGCGGCACCGAAGGCTCGCTCGCGGGCCCCTGCGCCGGCATCG
>JALVOR010000099.1:293-1942 GCA_027026295.1 Anaerolineales bacterium
GCGCACGCGGGCGTTGTGGACGGTTACGGAAGAAGAAAAAGCCTCCCACCCCCACCAGCAACACGGCAACCAGAATGCCGCCCAGAAACCACCACCATCCGTGGCGATGGGGCGTTGCTGCCACGGTGGACGCGCCAGCAGCAGAGGAAGACGACGAGGCGGCAGGCGCTGCTGTGGCGGAAGCAGCAGGCGATGGCAAAGGCGCCACCGTGCTGCCTGCGGGCGCAGCGGGCGGCGGGGCAGATGGCGGGGCTGCCGAAGGTTGCAACGGCAGCGGTTCGCCTGCCAGGGAATCTTCCCCGCTCACTGCTTTCCGCAGCGCTTCCATCAACGCCTCGACGCTGGCAAAGCGGTCATCGGGCGATTTCGCCAACGCCTTGAGCAGCACCCGCTCCAGAGCAGGCGATATGTCAGGGTCAATATCGCGCGGGCGGGGCAACGGCGTGTAAATGTGGTCATGAATGATGGCGTAGGGCGTGTCGGCGCTGTAAGGCACACGCGCCAGGAAAAGTTCGAACAGCATCACACCGAAGGAATACACATCGGTGCGCTCGTCCAGGTCGCCCTTGCCCAACGCCTGTTCAGGGGAAATGTACTGCGGCGTGCCCAGCAATCGGTCGGACGAAAGAGAGGATTCTCCGGCTTGGGCAATGCGGGCAAGGCCAAAGTCGGTGAGATAAATGCGCCCGTCGGTTGCCAGCATCACATTGGAAGGCTTGATATCGCGATGCAACACCCCCTGCCGATGGGCATAACTCAAGGCCGCGCCCACGGCCTCTGCCACCACCATGATTTCGTCCACCGTCAGACGCCCGCGCTGCAAGCGCGCTTTCAGGGTTTCCCCCTCGATGAACTTCATCACCAGATACGGCTGCCCTTCGTGTTCATTGAAATCATAAATGGGCACAATGTTGGGATGGTCGAGCCGCGCCACCACCCGGGCTTCCCGCCGAAACCGCTCAAGGAAACTGGGGTCTTCCATGAAGGCGGGATGCAATACCTTGAGCGCCACATAGCGATCGAGGGCCGGGTGATATGCCTTGTAAACCGTCGCCATGCCCCCTTGCCCCAACCGTTCCAGAATTCGATAAGGGCCGACCTGCATACCTGGGACAAAGACCATAAATCACTCTCCACAAAAAGAGGCGCCGTTCAAGGCTGCACGAAGACCAGCGTCCAGCCCCCCCAATAGCGGGTATCGTCTTCGGTCTGGCACTCGCGCGCCCGCAAGCCGGTCAGGGCAGCGCCGTAACCTGGCCGTACCTGATAGACCTCATCGGGCGACATGAGGAAATCAGCATAGCCGGGGTCAATATCGGGCTTCAAACCGGTGTAGATGCGCTCGTCGCCGCCCAGCCAGTGCACCGCGATCTCCACGCCGGGCAAAGGATTGCTTTCGGCATCGCGCAGGAAGATGCGCAGCAAAGGGCCCGCTTCGGGGTCGCAAAACACTTCCTGGGAACGCAACACAAAGGGCACGCCAATTGGCGCTTCGGGCTGTGGCGTACGGGTGGGCAACGGCGTGGGTGTAGGCGGCAACGTCGGGAAAGGTGTCGCCGGCGTCCCCGTAGTTTGCGTGCCCACCACAGGGACGACCGTTGCGCCGCCCACGGGCCGGGTGGGGGGCGGCGGTGCGGAAGGCGTGAAGG
>JALVOR010000100.1 GCA_027026295.1 Anaerolineales bacterium
CACCACCCCGCCGATCTCGGCCACCACGGCCTCGCCCTTGGGCGTCTTCCGGGCTTCGAAGATCTCTTCCACACGGGGAAGACCGGTGGTGATGTCGCTTTCCGAAGCCACACCGCCGGTGTGGAAAGTACGCAGGGTCAACTGGGTGCCCGGTTCGCCGATGGATTGGGCTGCGATGATGCCCACCGCCGTGCCGGGGATAACCAGTTTGCCGCGCCCCAGGTCCATGCCATAGCACTTGGCGCAGACGCCGTGGGGCGATTGACAGGTCATGGGCGAGCGCACCTTCACCTCTTCGATGGCAGAGGCCATGATGCGGTCAACATGGCGGCGCTCGATGATTTCGCCCTTCTCGACGATGATTTCGCCGGTTTCGGGGTCGGTAATGTTTTCGGCAGCCACGCGCGCCCAAATGCGCTGCCCCAGGTTCTGGTTGCCAACCTTGTCATCGCGGCGGACGGTGATGTAGTCTTCCGTGCCGCAGTCTTCCTCGGTCACGATGACGTCCTGCACCACATCCACCAGGCGGCGGGTGAGATAACCGGCGTCGGCAGTGCGGAGGGCGGTGTCAGCCAGGCCCTTGCGGGAGCCGTGGGTAGAAATGAAGTACTCTAAGGTGGTCAAGCCCTCGCGGAAGTTGGAACGCACTGGCAACGGAATGATGCGCCCCGACGGGTCGGCCATCATGCCGCGCATCCCGGCCAGTTGGGAAAGCGTACCGTAACCGCCTTTGGTGGCGCCCGAAAGCGCCATCACGGCGAGGTCGTTGACGGGGTCGAGTTCTTCCTTCACCAGTTCGCGAACGTCTTCGGTGGCCTTCTGCCAGATTTCGATGATTTGCTCGTCCTTTTCCTGCTCAGTGAGCAAACCGCGACGATAATCCCGTTCCACAGCGTCCACTTCGTCGTGCGCTTTGGCAATCAAGTCTTCCTTGGCTTTCGGCACGTTGATGTCGCCAATGGCCATACTCACGCCCGAGCGGGTGGCGTAGGCAAAACCGATGTCCTTGACCTTGTCGGCAACGTCCACGGTCACGTCTTCGCCGCCGACTTCGTAAACCATCGCCATTACTTCTTTGATGCCGCCCTTGTCGAGCAGGCGGTTGATGAAACGCAGCGATTCGGGCAGAATGCGGTTGAAGATCACCCGCCCCACGGTCGTTTCAATGATGCGGGTTTCCGGCTTTTCCATGCGTTGCCCATTGTCATCGTACCAGGTGGTGGCGCGCAAGCGAATCTTGGCATGGATGTGCACCTGCTTCAGGTTATACGCCAGTTCCACCTCGTCGAGGCTGCCGAAAACCATGCCATCGCCCTTGAGTTCATACGGCTCTTCCATGGTGAGGTAATACACACCCAGTACCATGTCCTTCGAGGGGCTGATAATCGGCTCGCCATCGGCGGGCTTCAGCAGGTTACGCGAGGAAAGCATCAGTTCGCGGGCTTCCTGCACGGCTTTGTTGGAAAGCGGCACGTGGACGGCCATCTGGTCGCCGTCGAAGTCGGCGTTGAATGCAGTACAAACCAGGGGGTGCAGTTGAATGGCCTGCCCCTCGATGAGCACCGGCTCGAAAGCCTGAATGCTCAAGCGATGCAGGGTAGGCGCACGGTTGAGCATCACAGGGCGCTCTTTGATGACCTCTTCGAGCACTTCCCACACCTCGGGGCGGTTGCGCTCGATGAGGCGCTTGGCGCCCTTGATGTTGGTGGCGTAGTTGTGCTGCACCAGGCGGGCAATCACGAAGGGGCGGTAGAGTTCCAGCGCCATGCCTTTGGGAAGGCCACACTGGTGCAGTTTGAGTTGCGGGCCGACCACAATGACCGAGCGGCCAGAATAGTCTACGCGCGTGCCCAGCAGGTTGCGCCGGAAGCGCCCGTCCCGGCCCCTCAGCATGTCGCCGCGGCGCTCCCGTGCGCGCCGCC
>JALVOR010000101.1:0-7686 GCA_027026295.1 Anaerolineales bacterium
CCATTGCCCCTTCCGGCAACAGCGCCATTGCCCCCACCTACCGCTTCGGCGATGACTACCACGGCCTCTATATCGTTCACCACGGGGTGGATATGGAAAACCCCGAGGGCACACCGGTGCTCGCCGCCGCCGATGGTGAAGTGGTGTTCGCAGGCAGCGATGCCGAGGAAACCGTCGGTCTCTATTCCAACTTTTACGGCAACGTGGTGGTGCTGAAGCACGACCCCGCTGCCATGGGCTTCCCCATATGGACGGTTTACGGCCACCTGGAAACCGTGGGCGTGCAGGTGGGGCAAACCGTAAAGGCGGGCGCAATCATCGGCACGGTGGGCAGCCGCGGCATTGCCACGGGACCCCACCTGCACTTCGAGGTGCGCTTAGGCAGCGCCGATTACGACGCCGTGCAAAACCCCGAACTCTGGCTGCAACCGCCTTCGCCCAATAATGAGGGGGCCATCGCCATGCGCCTGACCGATGCCGACGGGAAGCCCCTTCACCTCACCGATGTGCTCGTGCGCGGCCAAACAGAAGGCCAGCCCACCTTCTATTTGAAAACCTACGCTGACCCCAACCTTCCCGGCGACCCGCGCCTGCACGAAAACCTTGCCGCGGGCAGCATCCCCACCGGGCGCTATGTGGCAGAAATCACCTGCTGTGGGCGCCTCATCCGGCGGGAAGTCGTCGTTCAGCCCAACCACCTCACTTTTTTGCAACTCACCCTGCCCCAACCCTGAACCGCGGCGGCAACTGTTCAGCCCCGGCAAAGAGAAGTTGCCGATGCCGCAGGCTGAAAACCACAAAAGGCACAGAGAACTCACCGAAAACCCAGAAACTGGGCAATTCGTGAAGCGTTGGAAGTCACGCCGCATTTGACAATGCGCTTTGCAGTCTTTGCGCTCTTTGCCACCTTTGCGTCTTAGCGTTCCAAAAATCCGCGTCTATCCGGTGTCATCGGCGGTCTGTTTCCTCCTCCAGCGCCCGCCGCGGCCCTCGCGGAAAAGGGTATAATGGAAGTATGTACCGCTTCTACAAACCCATCGAAGTCCGCTTCAGCGACCTGGACGTGCTTGGGCACGTCAACAACGCCCGCTACCTGACCTACATGGAACAGGCACGGGTGGGCTATTTCCGCCTGCTGGGCTTGCGCAAACCCAATGAACCACGGGTGGGCTTCATCCTTGCCAGCGCCCACATTGATTTCCGCCGCCCGATTCTGATGGATTCCCAGGTACAGGTGGGCGTGCGGGTGGTACGCCTCGGCAACAAAAGTTTCACCATGGACTATACTTTGGAAGACGCCACCGGCGGCGGCTCTTTCGCCACGGCCACCACCGTGCAGGTGAGTTTCGACTACGAAACCCAACGTTCCATCCCCCTTCCCGATGCCTGGCGGCAAGCCATCGCCGCTTACGAAGGCATCTCGCCTCATGAGGAGCCCCGCGCATGAACCTCCCCCCCGTTGACGCCGACTTTCTGCAAGCCTTCCTCACCGACCTGCTGAACACCCCCAGCCCCACCGGCTTTGCCCACCAGGCGGTTGACCTCACACGCCGCACGCTGGAAGCCGCACTGCCGGAAGCCGACCTGCGCGTGACGCCCAAAGGCGCGCTGGTTACCCGCTGGGAAGGCAACGCCGCCGAAGCCCCGCGCGCCCTCACCGCCCACGTCGACACCCTCGGCGCGGTGGTAAAAGAGATAAAGAGCAGCGGGCGGCTGAAGGTTTCCCGCATTGGCGGCTTCCCGTGGAATTTCGCCGAGGGCGAGGGCGTGTGGGTGCATCCTGCCGAAGGCGAGGCGGTGCCCGGCACGCTGCTACTGACTGCCGCTTCGGTGCACGTTTACGGCAAGGAAGCCTACGACGCCAAGCGTGAAGACGACACCATGGAAGTGCGCCTCGACGCTATCGTGCATTCTGCCGAAGACGTGGCTGCCCTGGGCATTCGCGTGGGCGATTTCGTTTCCTTCGAACCGCGGGTGCGCTGGCACAACGGCTTCGTGCGCTCCCGCCATCTGGATGACAAGGCCGCGGTGGCCTGCATGGTGGCCGCGGCAAAAGCCATGCACGATGCCGGGCTGAAGCCAGCCCACACCACCTACCTGCACATCAGCAACTACGAGGAGGTCGGCCACGGCGCAGCAGCAGGTTTGCCCGCCGACCTTGAGGAACTGGTTTCCATAGATATGGCCGCCGTGGGCAAGGGGCAGACCAGCGACGAATTCCACGCCACCCTGTGCGTGAAAGATAGCGGCGGCCCCTACCACTACGGCCTCAGCCAGAAACTGCGCCGCCTCGCCGAAGCCCACGGCATTCCCTACAAAGTGGATGTTTACCCCCACTACGGCTCGGATGGCGAAGCAGCCTGGCGCGCCGGGCTGGATGCCGCAGTAGCGCTCATTGGCCCCGGTGTGGACGCCTCCCACAATTACGAGCGCACCCACATGGAAGCCCTCCTCGCCACCACCCGCTGGATTCTGGGTTATATGCTGTCCGAGTAATCGCTGGAGAAACCGATGAGCACTCTCACCCACTTGGAATGCCCCGAATGCGGGCGCACCTACGACGCCGACCAGCCCCAAACCTACTGCCCGCATTGCGAATCACCGTTGCTGGCACGCTATGACCTCGCCGCGGCTGCCCGCACCCTCACGCCTGAAGCCGTCGCCGGGCGCTCACGCGGCCTCTGGCGCTGGCACGAAATTCTGCCCATGCGCGCTGCAGCCTTCCGCTTCACCTTGGGCGAAGGCGACACCCCGCTGCTGCCTGCGCCGCGGCTGGCCGCCGAACTGGGGCTTTCCCACCTCTGGGTGAAGGACGAAAGCCAGAACCCCACGGGCACTTTCAAAGCCCGCGGGCTGGTCATGGCGGTTTCCCGCGCGATGGAACTGGGGCTGCGGGAATTCGTGATTCCCACCGCGGGGAACGCCGGCGGCGCGCTGGCTGCCTATGCTGCGCGAGCACGGGCAAAGGCGCATGTGTTCATGCCTGCCGACGCGCCGGAAGTCAACAAGGTGGAAGTGCAGGCAGCCGGTGCCGAACTGGTGCTGGTGAACGGCCTCATCAGCGACGCCGGACGCCTCGCCGCTGAACAGGCCAAAAACCACGGCTGGTGGCGCGTGTCCACCTTCAAAGAACCTTACCGCCTGGAAGGCAAGAAAACCATGGGGCTGGAAATTGCCGAGGCTTTCGATTGGGAACTGCCCGACGTCATCATTTACCCCACGGGCGGCGGCACCGGCCTGGTGGGCATGTGGAAAGCCTTCGACGAACTGGAAGCCTTAGGCTGGATTGGCCCCAAGCGTCCCCGCTTAGTAAGCGTGCAGAGCGATGGCTGTGCACCCGTGGTGCGTGCTTTCCAAAAGGGGGCGAAACGCGCCCGCACATGGAAAAAAGCCCACACCATTGCCGCCGGGCTGCGGGTGCCTTCCGTGTTTGCCGACCGCCTGATTTTGCGCGCCCTGCGGGAAACCCGCGGCACGGCAGTGGCCGTGCCCGATGAGGCCATTTTGGCCGCCCAGCAGCGCCTGGCCGCCGCCGAGGGCATTTGGGCTGCACCCGAAGGCGCAGCAACCCTGGCCGCGCTGGAGCAACTGGTGCAAGGAGGCTGGGTGCAGCCCCACGAGCGCGTGGTGCTTTTCAACACAGGGAGTGGGCTGAAATATGTGCGCTGACATACCTGCGCCGCAGGATGCCGTAGAACTGCTCTATCGCATGGTGCGCGAACTCACCGCCGACCTGGAACTGCGGGCGGTGAGCCGCAAAGTGCTTGCCTTTGCCATCGAAACCACCGGCGCAACGGCAGGCAGCATGATGGTGCTCGACGAGGAAGGCAAACTCGTTTCTGCCATCATCAAAGACGGCGAGCGGCTGGTAAACAACGCCACCATGCAATTGGGCGCAGTGCTGGAACACGGGCTGGTAGGATGGGTCATTCGCCAGCGCGAACCCGCTTTCGTGCCCGACACCTCCAAAGACCAGCGCTGGCGCCCGGCAACAAACGGGCAGGAAAACGACCCGCGCTCGGCAATTTCGGTGCCGCTCATCGTCAAGGACCACCTTGTCGGCGCCCTCACCGTGGTGCACAAGCGTCCCCACGCCTTCGAAGAAAAGCATTTCCTCTGGGCGCGTTCCATTGGCGACCTGGCAAGCACCATGGTCATGAACGCCCTGCTCTATGACCAAAGCCGCCGTCAGGCGCAAATCACGCGCGTGTGGGCAGAAAGCGCGATGATCATCACCAGCACCCTGGAAACCGAAGAAATCATCAAACGCATGCTGAAACAGGCCGAAACGGGCCTGCAAGCCGAAGCGGTTTTGCTCGCCATGGCAAACAACCCCAACTGGGTGGTCACCGCTGCATCAGGGGTGCTGGCCGAGCGCCTCTTGGGCACGCGCCTGCTGCCGCCGGAAGGGGGCAAAGGCTGCCCCTCCCTGGAAAACCTCCGCTCGTTGGGCGCAAGGGAAATCGCCTGTGCGCCGATGGTCATTGACGACAAATCTTCCGCCGCGCTCATCGCGATAAACCCGCTGGAAGGGCGTTTCCGCCCCGACATGAAAACCTTGCTGCACGGTATCGCCAACATGGCAAGCACCGCCCTGCGCAACGCTCGCCTCTTCGAAGAAGCCCGCAACGCCCACCGGCAATATCGGGCGCTGTTCAACGACACCTTAGACTGGATCTTCATCACCGACCTGAAGGGCAGAATTGTCGAAGCCAACCAGCATGCGAAGGTCGAAACCGGCTTCTCGTGGGAAGAACTGCGCAGCGGCGCCCTTTCCATTGCCAAAATCCACCACCTGCCCGACATTCCCCTGCTGAAAGACCTGAGCGCCATCCCTTCCTCCCCGCCGGTTTCCTACGAATCGGAAGCCCACACCCCCGACGGCAATATCGTTCCGGTCGAGGTATACGTGCGGCGGGTGCGCCTTGGCAACAAACCGCACCTGCAATGGATCTTGCGGGACATCACCGAACGCAAAAACCTCGAAACCTTCCGCAACGACTTGCTCGCCATGCTCTACCACGACCTGCGGGCGCCGCTGAGCAGCATCAACATGAGCCTGGAACTGCTGGAACAGGTTGAAAACGAAGAAGAACGCGAGGAACTCATCGACATTGCCCGCCGCGCTGCCGCCCGGCTGAAGCGCATGACGACGAACATGCTCGACCTGAGGCGGCTGGAAAACGGCCAGATGCCCCTGCAATACCGCCAGGTGCAGCCTCAACAGATCATCAAAGAAGCCCTCGACATCGTTTCCCCCCACCTCGCCCAGCGCAACCACACGCTGGAAACCGCCCTCGACGCCAACCTGCCGCCCGTGCGCGCCGATAGCGATGTCATTCGGCGGGTGCTGGTCAACCTGCTGGAAAATGCCGTCAAATACACCCCCGCAGGGGGACACATTCAAGTGGGCGCTACCCGTCAGGGGCAATTCGTCCGTTTTTGGGTTACCGACAACGGCCCCGGCATTCCGGAACGGGAACAGATCAACATCTTCGAGAAATACACCCGCGGTGCTGCCAAATCTGCCGCAGGGCTGGGGCTGGGGCTGGCATTTGCCCGCCTGGCGGTGCAGGCGCACGGCGGCAAAATCGGCTTGCAAAGCACCGTCGGAGAGGGCAGCACGTTTTACTTTACCCTCCCCATTGACGAAGGCGAAAACCAGGCATAGCACCAGCCATAACACGGAGGTAAGTTCCCTTATGCAAGAAATTGCCCGCAACGTCTTTCTGCTCAACGATTACCGCGGTGTCATTCCCGGCATCGTGGTGCGCGCCGAAGGCACCATCCTGATCGATTCCCCCCCCTGCCCACAAGACAGCCGCCTGTGGCGCGCCCGCTGCCGCAACCTCAGCGATGGCACCGACACCCTGCTGGTCTACCTCGATGCCCACGCCGACCGCACCTTGGGCGCCCGCATGTTGGAAGTGCCCGTACTGGCACACGAACACACCGTGCAGGTCTTCCGCGGGCGTTCCGCCATTTTCCGCGTGCAGGGCTCCCCGCGCGGCGAAGCCTGGGAACGCTGCTCGCAGATTTCCAACATGCGCTGGGCACCGCCGCAAATCGGCATCAGCCACCGCATGGAAATCTTCTGGGACGAAACGCCCGTCATCGTGGAACACCATCCCGGCGCGCACCCTGGCGCACTGTGGGTCATGGTGCCCGACCAGAAAGTGGTTTTCGTGGGCGACGCGGTAACCCTCCACCAGCCGCCCTTCCTCGCCCATGCCGACCTGCCCTCGTGGATTGAAGCCATCGAAACCCTGCTCAGCCCCGATTACAGCGATTTCTTCATCGTTAGCGGGCGCGATGGCCTGGTGCCAACCTCGGCGCTTCACCACATGCTGAAATTCCTCAAAACCACCCACAAAGCCATCACAGCCATCGCTGCAAAGAAAGGCACCCCCGAAGACGCCGCCGGCCTCGCTCCCAAACTGCTGGCCATGTGGGATTTCGACCACACTCGCGAACCCGACCTCGCGGATTTCTACCTTGCCCGCTTGCAACAGGGTTTGCAGCGCTACTTTACCTCCACCTACATCGCTCCCCATCACAGCCAACCCGAGGACAACTGACATGCCACACCTCCTTGTCTGGGGCGACCACCCTGAACCGTGGCCGCCCTATCAGCCTGCGTATGAACTCACCCGCGGCGACCTGGTGGAAAGCGTCCACCACGCCGCCATCGCCGTGGTGGATTCCAAAGGCCGCTTGCTGGCTTCCCACGGCAACCCTTTTGTCATCACCTTCCTGCGCTCTTCGGCCAAGCCCTTCCAGGCGCTGCCCTTCGTGGAAGACGGCGGCCCTGAGCATTTTGGCCTCACGCCCGAAGAGGTCGCCGTCATCTGCGCCTCGCATTCCGGCACCGACCAGCACGTGGAAGTAGTCAGCGGCATCCAAGCCAAAGCCGGCCTGCAGGAAAGCCAACTGCAATGCGGCGTACACCCACCCTACCACCAGCCCACCGCGGTGGCCCTGGCATGTCGCGGCGAAGCCCCTACCCCCAACCGCCACAACTGCTCGGGCAAGCACACCGGCATGCTGGCGCAGGCGGTCTTTCACGGCTGGCCGACCGAAAATTACATTGACCCCGGCCATCCCGTGCAGCAGCGCATTTTGCACACCTTTGCCGAAATGTGTGGCTTAGACGCCGAAGCGGTGCACCTCGGCACCGACGGCTGCTCCGCGCCGAATTTTGCCGTTTCGCTCTACCACGCGGCTTTTGCCTACGCCCGCCTTGCCGACCCGCACGACCTGCCCCCCAAGCGGCGAACCGCCTTGCACACCATCTTCTCGGCGATGACCAGCAACCCTTTCATGGTGGGCGGCCCCGGTCGCTTTGACACCCTGTTCATGGAGGCCGCAGGCGGCACGATGCTTTCCAAAGGCGGTGCGGAAGCCTACCAGGGCGTGGCGCTGCTGCCCGGCACCGTGCCCGGCGTGGAAGGCGGCGTGGGCATTGCCCTCAAAATCGCCGACGGCGACGGGAAGGGGCGCGCCCGTCCGGTAGTGGTGCTGGAAACCCTACGCCAACTGAACGCCCTGCCCGAAGAAGTTGCCGCGGCGTTGGCTTCCTTTGGCCCGAAAACCACCGTCACCAACTGGCGCAAAATCCCACTCGGCGAACGCCAGCCGTGCTCTGCGCCGGCGGGCGAGATCGGCAGACGCCAACGCCGCCTTCCC
>JALVOR010000101.1:7696-17268 GCA_027026295.1 Anaerolineales bacterium
GCAAAACACCAACGACAACAACCGCGACCGCGCCTTTTTCGCCCTCAAAGCCCGCTACCCCTCGTGGGAGGCGGTGCGCGACGCCCCTACCGAAGAGGTCATCGCGGCCATCCGCCCGGCGGGGCTGGCAAACCAGAAGGGGCCGCGCATTCAAAACGTGTTGCGCCAAATCACCGCCGAGCAGGGGCGGCTCACCTTGGATCACCTCGCCGACATGCCGCCCGACGAAGCCAAGCGCCACCTCACCCGCTTCAAGGGCGTGGGGCCGAAGACCGCGGCCATCGTGCTCCAGTTTTCCCTCGGCAAGCCCGCTTTCCCTGTGGACACCCACATCTACCGCGTCACCGGAAGGCTTGGCCTGCGCCCGCCGCACCTCAACCGCGAGCAGGCGCACGAATTTCTGGAAAAGGTCTTCCCGCCCGAAACTTACTACGACGCGCACCTCAACCTCATCCGCTTAGGGCGGGAAATCTGCCCCGCCCGCAAGCCGCGCTGCGGCATTTGCCCGCTGCGCGACCTGTGCGACTTTGCCCGCACGCAGGAGGTCGAATAACATGCAAGCCTTGCTCCATGTGCTCACCGCCGAGGGGCTTTCCTGGGCGTTGCTCAACCCCCAGCGAGAAGTTATCGCCGTTGCCGCAGAAAGCGCCCCTGTGCGCCCCAGCGAAGCCTTCCCGCTGCCCGAAGGGCTGCCCTGGCCGCCGGAAACCGCCATGACCGCCCACGTGCCGCCGTTGGGCGATTGCCGCTTTTACCCGCTGGAAGACGGCACCGTGCTTGCCGTGTGGGGGGCTTTCCCGGCGGCGCTTGCCCAGGCGCTGGAAGCCGAGCGCGCCCGCATGCCCGCTTTCATTTCCACCGTCACCCACGAACTGCGCCTGCCGCTGACTTCCATCAGGGGCTACGCTGATTTACTCGTCAAAGGCGTGATGGGGCCGGTAAGCGATGCGCAGGCGCAGTTTCTCGAGGTCATCCGCAACAATGTGGAACGCATGGCAACGCTCATCGAGCGGGTTTCTGAGATGGGCAAACTGGAATCCGGGCGCCTGCGCCCGAAGCGCGAGCCAATGGTGCTCAAGCAGGCGGTGGAAGCCGTGGCGAAGACTTACCGCCCGCTGTGTGAGGAAAAGAAGCAAACGCTGGAGGTGATTTTGCCCGAGGGGCTGCCCATCGTGCAGGGCGATATGGCACGGGTAGTGCAAATTTTGACCGCGATGATGGACAATGCCTACAAATACACCCCTGAAGGCGGCAAAATCGTGCTCAAAGCCGCAGCCACAGAAAACGGCGCCCAGGTCAGAGTGTGCGACAACGGCCCCGGCGTTGCCGCCGACGACGCGCCGCGAGTGTTCGAGGCCTTCTTCCGCTCCGAAATTCCCGAGGTGCGCGAGCACCCCGGCTGGGGGCTTTCGCTGCATGTGGCGCGGCAACTGGCCGAACAGATGGGCGGCTCGCTGACCTTCGCCGAGGCCCCCAAGGGCGGCGTGTGCTTCACCCTGAGGCTGCAAGCCGCTTGAGTTTTTGGAAAACGCGGATGACGCGGATCACGGCGGATGCTCGCGGGTTTTAACACCGAGGCGCAAAGAAGTTAACGCAAAAGCCACAAAGAAGGCAAAGGGCATTGTCAATTCGGCACGGTGTCTCTTCGGACTTTACGAATTGACGAAGTAACGCATCACGAATTGCGCCGTTTCTGTGCTTTCTGCGCCTCCTCTGTGCCTTCTGTGGTTCTCCCTCAACCCCCAAAGGCTTTTTGATGAAATGTGGCGTTTCCTGCGTTGGCTCTATTTCAGCGCCCTGTGGCTGGGCGCGCTGATGGCCGGGGGATTGACTTTTTTCCTCTGGCACCGCTTTCCGTTCAAAATTTTGGGTGTAGGCTGGAACTGGTTTGTCGGGGCCGGGGTGGTCGCCTTGACGCTGGTCGCGCTGGATGCCACGGTAGAAATCAGTGCCACACCCTTGCCGCCCGATGTACCGCCCAACCACGAGGTCAACCAATGGCTGCTCTTCCTGATTGCCGGAGCAGCCACCGCCTTCTCTTTGCCGCCGATACCGGCGTGCTGTTCGTGGTCACACACGCGCTCTTCCGCGGGGTGCTCCCCCACCTGCCATTTTGGATTGGCAAGCCGCTGCTCGCAGCCGTTTGGCTTGGCTGGTTCGTGGGCACCATTTACGCCTTGCGTTTTCTTGCCGATGCCTCCATCGGTTTCCGCTTCCGCACCTTTTTGCGCTACCGCCTGCTGAACATGCACACCACGGCTGCCGACATCCGCCGCCTGCTGGAACGCAGCGACCTGCCGCCCGACACCAGGCAACGCTTTCTCGCCCGCCTGGACCGCGAAGGGCTGACCCCCGCCCTTGCCCATGACCTGCTGGAAGCCGCAGGCAAAGACCCGTGGGAAGCCGCCGAATCGCACCGCAACACCGCCACGACTTTGCTCGTGCAAGCCCTCAACAACTGGGAAGAAGAGCGCGAAGAAACGCAGTGACCATTCAATCCGCCTGTGGCAAGAACGCAGAGAGACACAAAGCGGTCGCCAGGGCACCAGGAAACGCCACAAGGCACAAAAGGGCAAACCCACCGCAACAAAAATCGTGTGGCTCGTGTAAGCCTTCCTTGTAGGTCAAGAAACACCCCGCGACTTCCGTGCCAGGGCTGAATCGTGACAATTTCTGCCGAATTCACGGGTTGGGAAGCCCGTTTATCGCAAAAACAGCGCAATTTTAGTGGTATTTTCACGAAAACGCCGTCATGCGGCAGCGTTTTAACAGAAATCGGGGCGATTCAACGTCGCCCCGATTTCTGTTTGAGCACAAAAAGGTGTTAGATTTTCGCCAGCGCCGTTTGCAAATCTTCCAACAGGTCGTCGACGTTTTCGATGCCCACCGAAATGCGCACCAGCCCGTCGGTGATGCCCACGGCCTCGCGCTCCTCCTTCGGCACGCTCGCGTGGGTCATGCTGGCGGGGTGCTCGATGAGGGTATCGACATTGCCAAGGCTCACCGCCAGCGTCGCCAACCGGATATGATCCATCAGCGCGACGCCTGCCTCGAAGCCGCCCGCCATTTCAAATGCAATCATGCCGCCAAAGCAGTGCATTTGCTTCTTGGCAACCTCGTGTCCGGGGAAATTTTCCAGCCCCGGGTACATCACACGGGCAACCTTGGGATGGTCATCGAGAAAGCGCGCAATAGCCATGCCGTTTTCGCAGTGGCGTTGCATGCGCAATTCGAAGGTTTTCAAGCCGATGTTGGTCAGCCAGGCATCGAAAGGGCTGGGCGAAGTGCCCACGCTTTTCAGCACACTCTTGAAGTCGGTGTGCATGAAATCCACATGGGGGCTGACCACTGCGCCGCCAACCACCACACCGTGCCCGGTAATGTATTTGGTGGTGGAATGCAAAACAAAATCAGCGCCCAGGGTAAGCGGACGCTGACAATAGGGTGTAGCAAAGGTGTTGTCCACACACATCCAGGCGTTGTAGGCATGCGCCATTTCGGCCACCGCGGCGATGTCGGTGATTTCCATCGAGGGGTTGGCGGGGGTCTCCACGTAAGCCAGGCGGGCTTCGGGGTGTTCTTCGAAGGCCTGCGCCCAACTATCGAGGTCGTCGCCTTTGACCCACACCACGTTGATGCCCAGCCGGGGCGCAATGTTGTACAGGAAACCAAATGTGCCGCCGTACACGACCTCCTGCGCGATCACCGTTTCGCCAGCCTTGACGCGAGACATGACGGTGGTGCTGACCGCACCCATACCGGTGGAAAGCACCCAACCGGCAACCAGGTCGTCCAGGGCTTTGTCGGGATGCTGGCGCATCAGGTCATAGGCTTCCAGCGCGGCAATTTTGCGCGCCAGATGTTTGGAATTGGGATTGCCAATGCGGGTGTAGATATAGCCTTCTCCCTTGCCAGCAAAGAGGGCCGCGCCCGTGGCAACATCGGGAAAACTGAAGGTGGAAGTCTGGTAAATGGGAGTAACATGTGCGTGAAGGGGGTCTTGTCCTTCTCCCACGTGCACGGCCAGGGTGCTCATACCCATTTTTGCCCATGCAAGTTCGGGATGACTCATCGCTGTATCTCCTCTTTTTTTGGAATAGATTTTTGAAGCCCAAAAGGGCGTTTTCGACAAATAGCGGGGGCCGTTCATGTTGCAAGCACGGTGTGCAGTTGCGTTTGCTGGTCTGGCGGCGACACGGGAATCCACATGACCACAGTGGTGCCTTCGTCTTCTTCGCTTTCAGCCCAGATAGCGCCACCGTGGATTTCGACCATGGATTTGGCAATCGCCAGCCCCAGCCCCAGGCCGCCGTGGCGGCGGGTGAGGTGCTTTTCAGCCTGATAAAAACGCTCGAAAATGTGGGGCAGGTCTGCAGCAGGAATGCCAACGCCGGTATCTGCAACGGTGATTTGGAAGTAGTTTTGGTGTTTTTCCAACCGCACGCTGATTTTGCCGCCGCTGTCGGTAAAAGTGATGGCATTGCGCAGCACATGCCGCACAGCAATGGCGAGTTTTTCCTGGTCTACTTTTGCGGCAACCGTTTCTTCCGAAGGCAGTCGCAATGTCAGGTGCAATTGGCGCAGTTGTGCCTGGTATTGGAAGTCTGCTACGATTTCCCGCAAAAGGGCACCAACGTCGGTTTCCTGCAAGCGCATCACGGCCTCGCCCTGCTGGTAGTTTTCCAGATGGCTGAGTTCCTCGACCAGTTCTTTGAGGCGATTGGCTGCCCGCAAGATGGCCGCCATCGAATCCTTGAAAGGATCTGTAATGATTTCCTGCAGGTGGGTGGCATAACCGAGAATGATGCCCAGGGGGGTGCGCAATTCATGGGAGGCAATTGCGACGAAATCGGATTTCATGCGGTCGATTTTCTGGAGTTCTTTGTAGGAACGCTGCGCCGCGGCAATGAGGCGAGCGTTGTGCAGCACCACCGCCGCCTGGGAAGCAAGCACTAAGAGGATTTCAGCATCGTCTTCATCAAAGGGACCTCCCCGCTTGTTGAGCACTTCCAACACCCCCAACGGCACCGCCTCCCGCTCCAAAGGCACGGCAATCGCATTGCGCGTGACGAAATTCGGGCTTTCGTCGCGCCGACGAAAGTGCTGGAGCGAAGAAGGGACATGCTCGACAAGTTGTGGTTTCCTTTGAATCATGGCTTTGCCTGCAACGCTCCCCCTGAGCGGCACGATTTGGTGTTTCAGGTGTTCCCAATGTTCAGATGTTGTTGCTGCAAAATGGAGTTGGTTGGTTTCTTCATCGTAGAGTAAAATAGAGGCTGCCTCGCTGTCGGTGAGTTGCACGGCGGCTTTAACCACCTCGTGCAGCACGGCTTCTGGTTCCAGCATCGTGCTAAGCGACTGGCATATCTTCAGAAGCAACTCCAGCCTGCGTACGCGCTCACCCTTTTCCATCTGAGGCTCCTCAAGTGGCGTAGGATTAGTATAGCACAAAAAGGCAATGCCTTTCGCCTGGCCGTCCGGCTGGCGAACCAAACTTCTTTTTCAGGAGGCTGTACATTATGGGAGACAAAAAAGTTCGCGTGGCCATCATTGGTGTGGGCAACTGTGCATCGGCGTTGGTGCAGGGAGTGCATTTTTACCGAGAGGCCAAAGACGACGATATCGTGCCCGGTTTGATGCATGTCAATTTGGGCGGTTATCACATCAGCGACGTGGAATTTACTGCCGCGTTCGATATCGTCGATACCAAAGTGAGCAAAGACCTCTCCGAGGCAATTTTCGCTTACCCCAACAACACCTACAAATTCGCCGATGTGCCCCACATGGGCGTGCCGGTTTACCGCGGCATGACCCACGACGGCCTGGGCAAGTACCTCTCGCAAGTGCTGAAGAAAGCCCCCGGCCCCACTGCCGACATCGTCAAAATTCTCAAAGATACCGGCACCGATGTGGTCATCAATTTCCTGCCCGTGGGCTCCGAAATGGCAACCAAGTGGTATGTCGAGCAGGCGCTGGAAGCCGGCGTGGCTTTCGTCAACGGCATTCCGGTGTTCATTGCCAGTTCGGAATACTGGGCCAAGCGCTTCCGCGATCGCGGCCTGCCCATCATCGGCGACGACATCAAGTCACAGGTCGGTGCGACCATTTTGCACCGCACGCTGACCACCCTCTTCGTTGACCGCGGTGTGCGCCTGGACCACACCTATCAACTCAATTTCGCCGGCACCACCGACTCCCTCACCATGCTGGAACGCGACCGCCTGGCATCCAAGAAAATTTCCAAAACCGGCGCGGTGACCAGCACGCTGCCCTATGAAATCACCCCCGAAAACATCCATGTTGGCCCCAGCGACTACGTGCCGTGGCTGACCGACCGCAAATGGGCATACATCCGTATGGAAGGCACCACCTTCGGCGAAGTGCCCCTCAACGTGGAAGTCAAGATGGAAGTGTGGGATTCCCCCAACTCCGCGGGCGTGATGATTGACGCCGTGCGCTGCGCCAAACTGGCGTTAGACCGCGGCATGGCTGGCCCCATCATTGGCCCCTCGGCATATTTCATGAAGACCCCGCCCAAGCAATTCCGCGACGATGTGGCCCGCGAAATGACCGAAGCCTTCATCCGCGGCGACAAAGCCTGATTTTCCCCTAACGGCAACAAAAACGGCCTGACGAAAATTCCGTCAGGCCGTTGCTTTTTATGCCTGCTCAACCGTGGAAAAGCGGCTATGGTTTTCCCATGTTGGGGAAAACTCGCCGGTTTTCCACTTGCTTTCCCGCTTTATTCCCCAAGAGCAGCCGTTTTTCCGTAAGTTTTCCCGTGGTTTTCCGCAGGTTTTTCCACTTTGCACCCGGTTTTCCCCAGTCGCTGGTTGTTTTCCACATGAATACCTCGGTTTTCCACAGGTTTTGGGGAGTTTTCCACAGGCTATTCCAGCGGCGCCTGGTAAATCCGGCGGCCTGCCACCACATAGAGCGTATGGGTGTCCGAATCGATGGCAAAGGCGGTGATGTCGCCTTCGAGCGCTGTTCGCGGGCGATATTGCGTGACGAACTGCAATTGCAGCGAGAAGCGATAGATTGCGCCTTCCACCGCGTCCAGCATGTAAAGCGAGGGATCGGGCGGCGGCTGCAAGCGCACCTGCGTAAAGCGGGTGTTGGGAATTACCGGTCCCGGCGTGCGCCCCGGACGGGTGTCGTTGTAGGGCATGGCGTCGCAGGTAACTGCACCGCTGCTGTTGTCTTTGCAGTGCATCACCTGCCCGTCCTGATAGAGCAGATACAGCCCGCCCCGCTGCACTGCCATGTCGATGGCGGTTTCCACGCCCTGGGGTGCGCCGTTGACGAAATAGTTGTAAGGGGTAACCTCGAAAACGCCTTCGGCGCTCATACCGATGACTTCCACGGCCTTGATGACGGGGTCGAGGACGTACAAATCGCCGGTCTGGTAGCCAATGGCAGTGGGGCGCTGCCAGTTGGCAGGGGTGGCAGGCGCCAAGGTAAACGCCTGCGCCGCTTCCCCCGGCGCGCAGAGCACGCCGTGGGCGCGCACATCCACGCCAACCACTTTATAGCGGCTGCGCGGTTCGGGCAGCAGGGCAATATCCACCAACGGGGCGATTTCCAGTTCACCATACGTGCCTGCCCCACAATGGAAGTCCTTGTCGAGGGCATACCGCTGCCCTTTCAGTTCCAGGTGATAGACCGCTCCGGTGGCTGCATCCAGCACGTAAAGGTCTGCACCCTGCACCAGCAAACGTTGCGCCACCGTGCCCGGCGGCAGGCGGTCGGAAACCGGCACAAAGTCGAGGCGCCGGGCGCCATCGAGTTCGTCGAGGGCAGCGGTGAGTTGGGCGCGCAGGGTGCGCGATTCGTCGTTGCTGTAATACTTTTCAGCGGCCTGCAGGTCATCCAACGCCGCCACCAAGGCATTGTGGCGGGTAAGCGGTTCGTCGATTTGCAACGCCTGGGCGGCTTCCACCTTGGCGCGGTTCAGATAAGCCTCGAACTGCTGCATGCTACCCCGCCGCACGAAGACAATGACCGCGACGGTGACCACGATGAGGGGCACGGCAATCGCGCTAAACGCCATGAAAGAACGCGGCAGCGAAAACACCTCGTCTGCCGAGGCGGAAAGCCCGCGCCCGGCAATGTTGCGCACGGTTT
Organism: Anaerolineales bacterium; assembly: GCA_027026295.1. GTDB lineage: Bacteria > Chloroflexota > Anaerolineae > Anaerolineales > DRMV01 > DRMV01. The sequence continues at coordinate 15,824 of JALVOR010000101.1, forward strand.
CCGCGACGCGCTCGCCGCTGCGCCACGCGGAAGCCAGCCCGCTGCGCAGTTTTGCCACGCCTGCAGCCACGGCGGCAGTGCTTTTTTTGGAGCGGGGAGGAGCGGCGGCTTTCGGCGCTTCTTTCTCGACCGCAGCAGGCACGGGTTTTGCTGCCTGGGGCGCAGAAGCCGGGCGGCGTTGCGGGCTGGGGCGCGGTGATGCCACAGGGCGAGCGGGGGGCGCTGCAGGGCGTTTCGGGGGCGCGGCTTCCTCCTGAGGCGGCGCAGGCGGCTGAGAGGCCGTTTTGCCTTCTGCGGCGGCCACCGGCGGGGCAGGCTTTGCCGCTGCTGTGGCGGTCGATTGCGGTTTCTCGGAAACCACCCGCCGCCTAACTTCCCCCTCGCCGCCACGCACCTGCACCAGCACGCCTTCTAAGGTTTCGCCGCGGTAGGCGCTCATGCGTCGAATGAGGGGCGAGATTTTGCGGCTGGCGTCGAGTTGCAGCGTGTTCTGCCACGGGGCAGGCAACTGCGGCGTCAATAGCAGGGCATCGCCTTCCCGGAAGGGTGCCGTGGCAAAATAAACCCGCGCCGCGCGGCTGATACCCAGCCCGCGCCCGCTCATTTCAGGGTCGTGGTAATGGCGGGTTTCCTCGCCCAGGAACACAGCATGCATGGGCCCCGAGAGGGCAACGTAAACCGTGCCGCTGCGCCAAACCGCCATGCCCAGCCAGCCGATGGCGTGCTTGCCTTCGTTGCTCAATTTGCGGTTGCGGTTGAGGAAATAGGTGTTGAGGGCAGTTGCCAGTTCTTTCAGCGCGGCGGTGACCGAGCCGCCCACGCTGAAATAGCGCTCGCTGAGTTTTTCCAGCAGGGCGCGTTGCTCGCTGTTGCCCAGCGGGGCATTGCCCTGCTGGTGCAGGTAAATCAGCAGCGTCTCGCGACGGCGCATGCGGTGGGGGCGTTTGGGCGGCTGAAAAATAGCCGCGCCCGCCAGGTCACCGGCAAGTGCGCCTTCGCGACGGTTGAAAATGAAAAGATGGTGTTGCCACGGCATAGGTATATTCGCGTTCCGGTGTCAGGTGTTTCGGCATCAGGTGCGGCGTATGCGGCGGTAGGCGAAAACCCACAGTGCAACCCCGCCCAGCAGGAACAACCCGCCCGCGATGCCCAACAACGGCGATTTGTGTTTGGCAGGCACCTCGGCGGGGGCTGGTTCGGCCCGCTGCGCGCCAAAAGTAACATAGGTCGTGTCGCCCGCCCGCAGTTCAAGGGTGACGTTGGGCTCGGTGGTAGGATTGTAGTCTTTCGGCACAGCCATCGTGATGATGTATTCCCCCTCGACCAAATCCTGGAAGCAAATGAAGTCGTTGTTGTCGGTTTGCCCGGTCAGGGAAACCGAACCAACGCGGGTGGTCACGCTGACAGCGCCACCTGCGAGGGGGCTTTCCCAATCATCGTAAAGG
>JALVOR010000102.1:0-6840 GCA_027026295.1 Anaerolineales bacterium
GCGCTTCCGCCCGCTTCAGGTTGGAAGTCAGCGCGCACACCACCACCGTGCGGATGCGGCTTTGGTTGAAGATATCGTTCTGCACCACCACGCAGGGATGCCGATAGCCCGGCTCCGAGCCGCTCGGTTCGCCGAGGTCAACCCAATACACATCGCCCTGCCGGATTACCATTCGTCGGCAACCTCTCGCTGAACACACCGCATGGCGTGCAACAGCGCCCGCTCTTCGTCGGTGGGTTCATCGGCGTAAGCGCGGTTCAACGCCTCCAGCAGTTGGCGGTTTCGCCGCCGCACAATGAAGTCTTCCAACGCCATGGCAAACACCTGACTGCGGGAAACCCCCAATTCCTTCGCCAGTTGTTCCGCCTCGGCGAACAAATCTTCCCGAATGGAAATCGCCGTTTTGACCGTCACCTTCTCACCTCTCGCAAGCGGTTATACCAACAGTATAACCCGCTTTGACAATGAACGCAAATCGCTAACCCTAAATCGCTAATCGCAACTCGCCACTCCTAACCTCCTAACCTCCTATCCACCTATCTACCTATCTATCTATCTATCCACCTATCCTCCTACCACTTCCCCACCATGCCCACTCCCCGCGAACGCCTCTTCCAACTACTTGAAAACGCCGACAAGCCCATTTTGCTTGACGGCGCGATGGGCACGATTCTGCACGAGCACGGCATCGGCTTTGATGCGTGCTTCGACGCCCTCAACCTGACCAATCCTGCGCTGATTGCCGACATCCACCGCCGCTACATCGACGCCGGCGCGCAAATCATCCTCACCAACACCTTCGGTGCGAACCGCTACCGCCTGGCCGAGCACGGGCTGGAAGACAAAGTCGCCGAAATCAACCGCGCCGGCGTGGAACTCGCCCGTCGGGTGGTGCTGGCCTCGTTCAAGGATGTGCTGGTGGCCGGCGATGTCGGCCCCCTGGGTGTGCGCCTCGCGCCTTTTGGCCGCGTCCAGCCCGAAGAAGCCCGCGCCGCCTTCCGCGAGCAAATCGCCGCGCTTGCCGAAGCGGGCGCCGACCTCATCGTGATTGAGACCATGAGCGACCTCTACGAAGTGCGGGAAGCCGTAGCCGCGGCCCGTGAAGTCGCCCCCGACCTGCCCGTGGTGGCTTCCCTCACGTTCACGCGCGACGACGTCACCCTCTTAGGCGACCCGCCCGAAAAGGTGGCCGAGGCGCTGCTTTCCTACGGCGTGGATGTGTTGGGCGCAAACTGCTCCGGCGGGCCTGCCCAGTTGCTCCGCATTCTGCGGCGGATGCGCAAGGTTGCCCCCGACGCCCGATTCTGGATTAAGCCCAACGCCGGCTGGCCTGAGCGCCTGCCCGATGGGCGCATTGCCTACCCCGCGGGGGCGGAATATTTCGGCGAATACGCCCGCTTCTTTGCCGAAGGCGGCGCTTCGTTAGTGGGCGGCTGCTGCGGCACCCGCCCGGAACACATTGCCGCCATGCACCAGAACCTCGCTGAGTTGCCGCCCGTGCTCTCCTTGGAATGGGGCCTCGCCCAGCCCCAGGAGGAAGCCGCGCCCGAAGCCGTGGCAGAATCGCCCAGCCAGTTGGCGCAGAAACTGGGCGCGGGCGAATTCGTGGTCGCGGTGGAAGTGCACCCGCCGCGCGGCTTTTCGGCGCACAAAGTGCTCGCCGCCGCCCGCCTGCTGGCCGACATGGGCGCGGACGTGCTGGATGTGGCCGACAGCCCGATGGCGCGGATGCGGATGAGCCCGTGGGCGGTCTGCCACCTCATCCAGCAGGAAGTGGGCATCGAAACTACCCTGCACTTCCCCACCCGCGGGCGCAACCTCTTGCGGGTGCAGGGCGATTTGCTCGCCGCGCACGCCCTGGGCAGCCGCAACGTCTTCGTGGTGATGGGCGACCCAACGTCCATCGGCGATTACCCCGAAGCGATGGACAACTACGACCTGGTGCCCTCCGGCCTGATCAAACTCATCAAGCAGAAGTTCAACGCCGGGGTTGACCACGCGGGCAGCACCATCGGCCAGCCGACTTCCTTCTTCGTGGGCTGCGCGCTCAACCTCAACCCCAAAAACCCGGCCCGGGAGATGAAGGTGTTGCGTCGCAAAATCCGCGCCGGTGCGGATTTCGCCCTCACCCAGCCGGTGTTCGACCCCGAAAAAGCCCGCCGCTTTCTGGAAGATTACGAGCGCGAGTTTGGGAAACTGAAAATCCCTGTGCTGGTGGGGGTGATGCCCCTTTACAGCCGCCGCCACGCTGCCTTCCTGCACAACGAAGTGCCGGGCATCGAAATTCCGCCGGAGGTGATGCGGCGCATGGAGCAGGCGGGCGACCGCGCGCCGCAGGAAGGCGTACGCATTGCCCAGGAACTGGTGGAAGCCATCCGCCCGTGGGCGCAGGGCATTTATGTCATGCCCCAGTTTCGGCGCTACGAACTGGCGGCGGAGATTGTGGAAGCCGCCAAGAAGTAAGCGCCACTGCGGCCTTGCCAGGCAACAAAAAACCCCGCCGTTGGGCGGGGTTCGTTTTTCAGGGGCAAGGCGATCAGCCATTCCAGTCCGCGGGAGCAGCGGGGGGTGCGTCAACAGGCATGGCACCACCGGTGGCAACGGCATAAGCCTGACCGTAAAGATGACCCTGGATAGCAGAAGCATAAGGGAGCGTAAAGATAACGCCCACGCAGACAACCGCGCCCAAACCACCAACCAGTCCAGCCACCAAAGTGCCGAGTACCACAATGAGGTAAGCACCCACGTTTTCCTGCACCATGCGGAAGACCTCACCAAAGGCCAAGCCGGCGCCAATATTGTCGTCGTTCATCGTGAAGCGCATCAGCGCCGCGGGGAGCACAAAGGCCAGGAAGATGTCATAAACGAACACCACACACCCGACCAGCAAGTTGACCATACTTACCATCGTGGACATATCGCCCTGGCCGTTACTGCTGGTCAACATGGTAAGGGTCACGGGGCAAAGTTCAAGGATGATAACGGGCAAGGAATACACAAGCCCTACCACAAAGGCTTTAAGGCCACGGACAAGATAAGCCCCAAAATCGTTCCAATCGGGCAACACTGCCGGTTCTCCGGCGGCGACGCGGCGGCCAATTTCCAGCATCCAGCCTGCCACTACCAGCCAGCCAATGATGGGGATCAACAAGATGATACCCCCGATGAGCAGTTTGGTTATCCACCCATCGTCTTCGAAAACAAAAGTAAATGCTTTGCCGAAATCCATACTTTCCTCCTTTGAGAAGTCAAGCCAGGTAGAACGAGAAGATGATTGTGGCATAAAAGCGCCTATCTTTCATTATACCTGAGGATGCAACAAAGCGAGGTGACAAACTGTCCCAAACCTGCGCAAAATACCGTTTTGCAGGAAAACCCCGCCGTTTTCCGCAGAAGAAAGGTTCTTGTAACTGTTCAGCCTCAAGAAAACAGGCCACGGATGACACGGACAAGAGTTAACGCAGAGGAGCAAAGCAAATTTCTGTGTTCTCTGGGTTTTCTGTGCTTTCTGGGGTTGCAATCGGCGCTAATCTGCGGAATCTGTAGTTTTTCCTTGCTGAGGCTGAATAGAGACGGTTTCCTTATCGCGGCGGCACGAAATTGTCGGCATCGAGGGGGGAAGCCAGCCAGCGGGCGGCCACAGCAGGAAGGCGGTGCATCGGCCCCTGATGGCGGGTGCACGGGGGTAGGGAATCGAGGAAAAACTGCCCATAGCGGCGGCTCAGTAAGCGACGGTCGAACACAGCCACAATGCCGCGGTCGGTGCGGGTGCGAATCAGGCGGCCAAAGCCCTGCCGAAAAGCCAGGGCGGCTTCGGGCAACTGATATTCGTTGAAGGGATCTTCGAAAGTTTCGGAACGCGCTGCCACCAGCGGGTCGGAAGGCACGGCGAAAGGCAGCCGCACGATGACCAGCGCCGAGAGGTCGTCGCCGGGGATGTCCACGCCCTCCCAAAACGAGCGGGTGCCCAGCAGCACCGCCCCCCCGCTGGCGCGGAATTCGTCGAGCAGGGTCTGCGGGGCTGCGCCGCCGCCCTGTTCGTACACCACCAGATTGGCTTCCAGCAGCGGGGCGCGGATGGCGTCAGCGGTGCGTTTCAGTTGGGCGTAGGAAGTGAACAGCACCAGCATCCGCCCGCGGGTGGCGCGTGCCAGGGCAATCAAGCCCTCTTCCACCGCGCGCTGATAGCCGGGGCGGTTGGGCTCGGGGATGTCGTTGACCACATACAGCAGCGCGGCGCGGCGGTAATCGAAGGGCGAACCCAAAATCAGTTCATCGGCCTCTTCTGCACCCAGCCGGCGGCGAATGTAGCCCGTGTCGCCCGCCGTGGTGAGGGTGGCCGAGGTGAGAATGACGGCTTCCTTCTTGAACCAGATGTTTTCCTGCATTTGGGCGCTCACCTCCAGCGGGGCGGCGTGCAGGGAAATCGCCCGCTGGCGGGGCTTGATTTGCACCCAATAGACCATGCTGCTTTCGGGGTCGGCAATCAGGTTGTGCATGTGCACCAATGCCTCTGCCAAATGCATCCGCACGCCATCCATTTCGCCCAGCACTTCCTCGGTTTTTTCCTCCAGGGGCGTCAGATTCTGCCCAACCCACTGGCGCAGTTGTTTCATCCAGTCCAGCAAGTGCGTCCAGGAAGCCGCCGCATCTTCCCACGCGAAGACCACGGCCTCCCAGTTGGGTGCGCCGCGCATCGCGGGCGTGAGGCGCACCTGCTGGGGATACTGGGAAAGCGGCTGCCCGTCACGCTGGTTTTCCATGAAATCGCCCAGCGCAGCAAACACCCCCTTGATGGTTTCCTGCGCCACCAAAGCGGCGTTCACGGTCTCGGAAACCATCCCCGCCACAGTGTCGCGGGCAGGCGTCTGGCGGGTGGCTTTGAGCAGCCTGCCCAGCAGGCCGGTTTTCTCGCTGCCTAAGGCGTCGAACATCCGCTCCAGGTCGCGGTAGCCAATGACAAAACTCATCGCCTGGGTGATGGCGCCTTCCAGGTGATGCGCTTCGTCCACGATGAGGTAATTGTAATCGGGCAGCACGTTGTTACCCGCGGCCACATCGCTCAGCAGCAGGGCGTGGTTGACCACCAGAATGTGCGCCTGCTCGGCAGCCCGTTTGGCACGGCGGAAGGGGCATCCCCCGCCGCTGACTTGCAGGCAGTGCTCTTCGGTGCACATGGGCGCATCGGCGGAAATGCGCTGCCAGACGGCGTTTTCGGCGGGGCCGTTGAGGTTGATTTCAGCGCGGTCGCCCGTACCATCCTGCGCCAGCCACACCAGCACCTTGCCCAGCACGCGCACCTCTTCAGCGCGGCGCACGCCATCTTCCAGCAGCCGCGCCAGCCGGTGGGGGCAAAGGTAATTGCTCCGCCCCTTGAGCACGGCGGCGCGCAGCGGCTGCTGCAACACCTGCTGCACCGCGGGGATGTCCTTTTGCAGCAGTTGCTCTTGCAGGTTCTTGGTGTTGGTGGAAACCACCACGCGGGTGTTGTTCTGCAGGGCATACAGCGCCGCGGGAAGCAAATAGGCAATGGACTTGCCCGTACCGGTACCGGCTTCCACAATGAGGTGACGGGGCACGGAAAGCGCCTTGGCCACCGCCCGCGCCATGTGCACCTGCTGCTCGCGGTGCTCGAACTGCGGCAGGGTGTGGTCGAAAGCGCCGCCGGGTTCCAGGAAAGCGGCAACGGCGTCGGCGTCGAGGGGCGCGCCGCCCTCGGCTTCGGGGTAAGCGTAGACCGAGGGCAAAGGCGGTAGTTGTGGTTTCAGGGTCAGCCCTTGGGTGCCGGGGCGTTCCCCCTGCCGTTGTCGCGCTTCCAGCGCGTGCTGGAACGGCCATGTGCCGCTCCAGTTGGCTTGATTGCCCAGCGAAGTGATCTTGGCAACCACGTTCAGCGGCAGGTCTTCAATGCGTTCCGCGAGGCGCAGGTAAAGGTGGTGGTTGACGCGGGCATCGGCAAGGGCGCGGTGGGTGGCGGCAAAGGGGATGTTGAGCATCCGCCCCAGCGCTCCCAGCCCGTAGCGGCTGGCAGTGGGCAGCAGCACGGAAGCCATTTCGTAGGTATCGACGACTTCGTGGGTGTCGGTAAGGGGCAAGCCCGCCGCCGCGAGGAAGCGCAGGTCGAAGCCGATATTGTGCCCGACGATGATGGCATCGTCGATGAAATCGGCCAGATCATCGAGCACGGCCTCGATGGGCGGCGCCGATTGCACCATCGCGTCGCTGATACCCGTGAGACGGGTGATGAAGCCAGAAATGTGCTGGCGAGGCCGCACCAAAGTTTCGAACTCGCCTTGCACGCGCCGCGTGGTGAACTTCACCGCGCCGATGTCGATGATTTCGTCGGTTTGGGGGTCAAGGCCGGTGGTTTCCAGGTCAAGGGCAACGAAGGTGGTCATAAGCACTGCTTTCTGTGGAAAATTTCTCGGTCAGGTGTTCGCAAATTATAACGCGAAAGTAACCGTTCAATCGCAAGGGAATAAATCACGGATGGCACGGATAGTCACGGATACACGCGGATTCTCCAACGCCAAGGTCTCCAAGGGAACGCCAAGGGTGCCAGGAAAGTAACGCAAAGACGCAAGGGGTATTGTCAATTCGGCACAGTGTTACTTTGAACGCTACGAATTGACGAAGCAACCTTCACGAATTGCTCCCTTTTTGTGTTTTCTGTGGTGTTTCTGTGCCTTCTGTGGTTTTCAGCCTGCGCAACCTGCAATTTCTGTTTACCAAAACTGAACAGTTGCCACGGAACGAAGTAACGAATCCCGAATCACAAATCCCGAAGCAATGGCACTTCTCTTACAATTTTCTTTTACGCACATGATACAATGAAACCAT
>JALVOR010000102.1:6850-17248 GCA_027026295.1 Anaerolineales bacterium
TGTATCGCATGTTTCCCATCAAAGACACCACCCGCTCGCGCTCGTTCCCGCTGATGAACTGGCTGCTCATTGCGCTCAACGTGCTGGTCTTTCTGCACGAAACCAGCCTCTCGCCCCATGCCCTGCAGCGGTTCATTGGCATCTACGGCATGGTGCCGGCGCGGCTGTGGCTGCATCCGGTCAGGGCGTGGCCGACGATTTTTACCAGCATGTTCATGCACGGCGGCTGGTTTCACCTGCTGAGCAACATGTGGGTACTCTTCATCTTCGGCGACAATGTGGAAGACCGCATGGGCTCAGGCCGCTATTTGATTTTCTACCTGCTGAGCGGCGTGGCCGCGGCATTGGTGCAGGCAGCCGTATTGCCCACCAGCATGGTGCCCACAGTCGGCGCCAGCGGCGCCATCGCGGGCGTGCTGGGCGCTTACATGCTCTTCTTCCCCCGCGGGCGGGTGCTCACCTTGGTGCCGATTTTCCTCTTCATCACCTTTTTGGAAATCCCCGCGTGGATTTTCATCGGCATCTGGTTCTTCACCCAACTCTACTCCGGCTGGATGGCGCTGCTCCCCTACGGGGCGCACACCATGGGCGGCATCGCCTGGTGGGCGCACATCGGCGGGTTCACCTTTGGCATTCTGGCCGCCAACCTTTTCGCTCAAAAACATCATCGGCTATACCCCGATGAATTCTACCCCTGGTAATGGAGGCAAACCATGAGCGGCGATTTCTGGAATCTGTTCTGGCTGTTTCTGATGATTGCTTCGTTAGAGCCGTGGCTGCGGCAACGCATGTTGGAAAACGCCCGCGTGCGGATGATGCGTCAATTGGAAAAGAAGCGCGGCTCCCGCGTGATTGCCCTCATCCACCGGCAGGAAACTTTCTCCTTCCTCGGCTTCCCCATGGCACGTTACATTGACATTCAGGATTCCGAGCAGATTTTGCGCGCCATCAAACTGACCGACGACAGCGTGCCTATTGACCTGATTCTGCACACCCCCGGCGGGTTGGTGCTGGCCGCCGAGCAAATCGCTTACGCCCTCAAAAAGCACCCCGCCAAAGTTACGGTGTTCGTGCCCCACTACGCGATGTCGGGCGGCACGCTGATTTCCCTCGCTGCCGACGAAATCGTGATGGACGAGAACGCGGTGCTGGGACCCGTTGACCCGCAACTGGGGCAGTACGCGGCGGCTTCCATTTTGAAGGTGGTGGAGCAGAAAAGCACCGACCACGTGGATGACGAAACCCTGATTCTGGCCGACGTCGCCCGCAAGGCCATTCAGCAAGTCAAGCGCACCGTCGCCAGGATTCTGGAAGACAAAATGCCCGCCGACAAAGCCGAGGAACTCGCCGAAACCTTAGCCACCGGTCGCTGGACGCACGATTACCCCATCACGGTGGAAGAGGCGAAGGAACTCGGCCTGCCGGTTTCTACAGAGATGCCAGCCGAGGTTTACAAACTGATGAACCTTTACCCGCAAACCGCCCAGCGGCGGCCTTCGGTACAATACATCCCGCTGCCCTACGGGCCGGTAAAGCGCAACGGCGAGGGTGCGCCGAAGAAGTGATGAACCGCAGATTGCGCAGAAAAAAATCTGTGCCCATCTGCGTAATCTCTGCCGTTTCTTTGCGTTGGAGGGAAAAATGGAAACCCTGCGTGAGCGTGCCTTACCCAACGGCGGCGTGCTGCGCCTGCTGCAAGGCGACATCACCGCGCAGGCCGTGGACGCCATCGTGAATGCAGCCAACAGCCACCTTGCCCACGGCGGCGGGGTGGCTGCCGTCATTGCCCGCAAGGGCGGCAGCGTGGTGTGGGAGCAGTCCCGCCGGTGGGTGCAGGAACACGGCCCGGTGCCCCACGACAACCCTGCTTACACCGCCGGCGGCAATTTGCCCTGCCGCTACGTCATCCACGCGGTGGGGCCGGTGTGGCACGGCGGGCACGACGACGAAGACGCCAAACTGCGCGCCGCGGTGCAGGGTTCGTTGCGCCGCGCCGAGGAACTCGGCCTGACTTCCATCGCCTTCCCCGCCATCAGCACCGGCATTTACGGCTTCCCCAAACAGCGGGCGGCAGGCGTGTTCTACCGCGCCATCGCCGACTATTTCGCCGAGCACCCCCAAAGCCCCCTGCGGGATGTCCGCCTCGTGCTTTACGACCATCCCACCTTAGAAGCCTTCCTCGCCGCGTGGGATGCCGAGGCGGCCTGAGCGCCGGGCCACGCAGCCCTGGGAAAATGGGGCGCGAATGCGCAAAGGGAAAACCACAGAAAGCACAGAAACGGGGCGATTCTCGAAGCGTTACTTCGTCAATGCGTGAAAGACCGCCGTGCCGAACCGACCATCTTCCTTGCGCCCTTTGCTCTTCTTTGCGCCTTTTATCCCTCCTTGCGTCCTTTACGCCCCCTCCGCGCCTCTTTGCGTTCCCCCCAACCCATGACCGACTTCATCCGTTCCCGCCGCAACCCGAAGATTCAGCACGCGCGCCGTTTGCAGCGCAGCGCCCGCGCGCGTCGCGAAGCGGGACAGTTCGTGGCCGAAGGCGTGCGCCTTGCCGAGGAAGCCCTGGCTGCAGGCTGGCGACCTGTGTGGGCGCTCCACGGCGAGCGGCTGACGTCGCGAGGGCAGGCCGTGGTGGCAGCCTGCCGCGAGCAGGGCGTGCCGGTGCTGGCCGCCAGCGACGAGGCACTGGCCGCCGCCAGCGCCACCGAAACGCCCCAGGGCGTGCTGCTGGTGCTGCCTCAACGCGCGCTGCCCTGGCCTGCCGCCGCCGATTTCCTGTTAGTGCTCGATGGCGTGCGCGACCCGGGCAACCTGGGCACCATGCTGCGCACTGCGTGGGCGGCGGGCGTGCAGGGCGTGCTGCTTTCCCCCGACTGCACCGACCCGTTCAACCCCAAGGTGGTGCGGGCAGGCATGGGGGCGCATTTCCACCTGCCGCTGCGCCGCGCCCCGTGGGAAGCCCTGCTGCCCCTGCTGGAAGGCAAAGCCCGCTACTTGGCGGCGGGCGGCGAGGGCATCACCTACACCTCCGCCGATTTTCGCCAGCCCCTTGCGCTCATTGTGGGCGGCGAAGCCCACGGCGCCGGGGAAGCCGCGCGCCAGGCCACCACCCAGGCCGTGCACATCCCCATGCCCGGCGGGGCGGAATCCCTCAACGCCGCCGTGGCCGCGGCAGTGCTGATGTTCGAGGCGGTGCGGCAGCGGGGAAGTGGCGGGTAAAAGCGGGAAACACAGAGGGCACAGAAACGCCACAGAAAACACAGAAACAAAGTGATTCGTGAAGCGTTACTTCGTCAATTCGTAGGGCCTGCAGCAACACTTTGCGCGCTTTGCTTCCTTGGTGCCCTCGGCGATAACTTCTTGGCGCCCTTGGCGACTTAAAAGCCGCGCCCCTTGCAACTTGCACCCTGCCCCTTGCAACCTTACTTTCCTTTCCGCTCCTCAGCCTTCGCCTGCTGCCACGCGGCTTCCATTTCGTCTAATGTCAGGGCTTCCACCGGCTTGCCCTGGGTGCGGGCAGCCCGCTCGATAACCGCAAAACGCTTGCGGAAGCGCGCGTTGGCTTCCCGCAGCGCTTGTTCGGCATCCACGCCCATCCAGCGCGCCAGGTTGACCAGCACAAACAGCACATCGCCAATTTCCGAGGCCTGCTCTTCGGAGGTCTGTGCCTGCCGCACTTCTTCCAGTTCCTCGGCGAGTTTGTCCCACACACCCTGAATGTCAGGCCAGTCGAAGCCCACCTTGACCACCTTTTTCTGCACTTCCTGCGCTTCCAGCAGCGCGGGCAGCCCTTTGGTGATGCCGTCGAGCACGCTTTCGGGCGGCTGATGCCCCTTTTCCTGGGCTTTGATGGCCGCCCAGTTGCGCACCACATCCTCGGCGGTTTCCACACGCGCGTCGCCGAACACATGGGGGTGCCGCCGCACCATCTTGCGGTGGATGTGCTGCAATACCTCGGTCATGGTAAATTCGCCTTCTTCGGAGGCAATCTGGGCGTGGAGCAGAATTTGCAGCAGCACGTCGCCCAGTTCCTCTGCCAGGCCGTCCCAATTTTCCTCGTCGATGGTTTCCAGCACCTCGTAGGTTTCCTCGAGCAAATACTTCCGTAGGGACTTGTGGGTCTGCTTGCGGTCCCAGGGGCAGCCATCGGGGGCGCGCAGGCGGGCAACCACTTCCTGGAAAGCCTCGAAAGAGGCATCGGAAGCCAGCGCGGGGATGTAAAGGCTGGTGAGCAGGCCAATCTCGGGGTCGCGGTCGATTTCGTAAAGGGGCATCCAGCGCACGGCTTCCTGCGGCGTGCCCGCGGCGTGCACCAAAGCCACCTCGTGGGTCTCGGGGTAAACCGCCATGAGGGTAAGTTTGGCTTCGGAAGCGATGGCGCGGTCGTAAAGTTGCGCCACCAACGCCGGCGCCGAGGGCGGGAAGGGCGGCACGTGCAGGGCGGCAAGTTCCAGCGCATCGGCCAAAGCCGTGTGGGGGAAAGCATCGCGCCCCAACGCCCGAAAGGTAGGTTCCAGAAAACTCAGCCCCTCCACTACCCGCAGGGGAATGCCCTGCCCGCGGGCGCGGCGGGCGATTTCCCTGCCGGTGATTTCGGCCACGAAGGGATGGCCGGGCACAGCATAAACCACGCCCTCGGGGCGGCTGCCGAGTTCCAGCACGCGCGCCACGATGCGCTCGTAAACCTCTTCAAAGGTCTCCGCCTGCTCGTAGAAGTCGTCGAAAGTGTGCACCACCAACCCCGCGGGAAAGCCCGCCACAGTGGGATGCTTGCCGGTGCGCAAATAGACCTCGCGGGCGGTGGAAAGTACCTCCCACGCCTCGCGGGTGAGTTGGTTGGGGTTGCCGGGGCCCAGCCCCAGCAGGGTAATGGATGGCATGGTTATCTCCGGAAGCGTTGCTTCGTTACTTTGTTACTTCGTCGGCCCGGCGGGTAGGCAGCCAAACCGACGCCCCGACTATCTGACGATCCGACTACCTGACTATCCGACGATTAACGCAACACGCCCCTGCCGCAACCAGCAGGGGAACGCGTTGCACACTCGTTTCACGCCGCAGCGTGGAATTAGCGTTTGGTGTAGGTCGGGGCCTTGCGGGCACGCTTGAGGCCGGGCTTCTTGCGCTCTTTGACGCGGGGATCGCGGGAGAGCAAGCCTTTCTTCTTCAGCGCGGGGCCAAAGTCCTCGTTGTATTTGCTAAACGCGCGCGCCAGCCCAAGCAGCACAGCGCCAACCTGGCCAGTGACGCCGCCGCCCTTGACAACCACGGTCACATCATACTTTTCGCGCGGCTCACCCAGCACGGTAAACGGCAGCAAAACATTGTCCAGGTCGCCAGTGCGGGGGAAATATTCCTCCACCGGTTTGCCGTTGACAATGAACTTGCCCGAACCATCCATCACACGCACGCGTGCGCTGGCTTCCTTGCGGCGGCCAACACCTTCAAAATAACGAACAGCCATAAAATCCAACCTCCTTCGTCTCCCTGCGCCGTTTACAGTTCAATGCGGCGGGGCTTCTGCGCCTCGTGGGGATGATGCGGCCCGGCATAGACCTTGAGTTTCTTCAACAGTTTGCGGCCATAGGCATTCTTGGGCAACATGCCCCAAACGGCGTCACGGATAACCTGTTCGGGGTAGCGCTTCAGTTGCTCGCGCAGGTTCACCGCGCGCAGGCCGCCCGGGTAGCCCGAATGCCGATAATACATTTTCTGGTCCAATTTCCGGCCCGTCACCCGCACACGCTCGGCATTGACAACGACCACGTAGTCGCCATTGTCCACACCGGGGGTATAGTCGGGCTTGTGTTTGCCCAACAACAGGGCTGCGATCTGCGTCGCCAAACGGCCAAGGGTCTGGTCGTTGGCATCCACCAACAGCCATTCGCGAGTAATCTCAGCGGGTTTCGGATAATAAGTTTTCACCGTTAAACCTCTCCAAACAAGAATGCGGTGCGAAATCTGCAGCCATCCTCACGGTGCACCGCCCAGCCACCGGGGTTCGGCTTCCAGGCAACGCTGCAAGGCATCATCGTCATAACAGACGGCTTCCAAAAACAACCCCTGCGGCGGCGCAAGCCCCTGCAAGGGCGCCTGAGGCGGGGTTTCCAGCGCCTGGCGCAAAGTCTCGACGCTCATGCGCCCCTGGGCAATGGCAACCTGCAGCGCCACCATCCGCCGCACCATGCGGTAGAGGAAAGCATCGGCAGCCACGTCGAATGCCCAGGCATGTTGCCCCACCTGCACCCAGCGGGCTTTGTAAACCGTGCGCAGGGTGGTGCCCCGCGGGTTGGGCGGCGTGCCCAGGGCGGCAAAATCCTTCTTGCCAGGCAAGAGGGAAGCCGCCGCGTGCAGGGCTTCAGCCTCGGCAGGGGGCCAGACAGCCCATGCAAACCGCCGCCAAAGCGGGTCGCGGCGGGGGGCGAAGTAGAGGTAATACACATAGCGCCGCGCCACAGCCGCGTAACGGGGGTGGAAACCAGCCGGGGCGGGGGCGACGTGTCGCACCAGCACATCGGGGGGCAACAGGGCATTGAGCGCCTTTTGCAAGGCTTCGGCAGCGTGCCGCCACGCCAACGCAAAGGCAATCACCTGACCGCGGGCATGCACGCCCGCATCGGTGCGCCCGGCATAGCGGATGGCGTCTTCCTGCCAACCCAACTGCCTGAGGGCTTGCTCTACTTCACCTTGCACCGTGCGCCCCTCGGCCTGCCGCTGCAAACCGAGAAAGTTCGTGCCGTCGTATGCAAGGATGGCCTGGTAAAGTACCATGATGTGCCACGCTCATGGGAAACCGCCGCCTGTCACGGCGGGCATCGCATGGCAGGGTTTACTCTTCGACCAGTTCCAGCAGCACCATCTCCGCACCGTCGCTCAGGCGGGGGCCAAGTTTGAGCACGCGGGTGTAGCCGCCCGGACGGTCAGCGTAGCGGGGGGCGATGTCGTCGAATAGTTTGTTCACGATGTTGACCCGTTCCTGGTCGTCTTCGCCGCCACCGATGTAGGGCGTGCCCAGGCGGGCAGCCACCAGACGGCGGGCATGCACCATCGCAGCGCCGCCGGCTTCGTTGCCGCGCTTGGCAATGGTAATCAGCCGCTCGGCTTCGCCCCGAATGGCCTGCGCCTTGGCGCGGGTGGTGCGAATGCGCTCGTGGTAGAACAACTGCTTAATCAGGTTCCGCCGCAACGCCTTGCGGGCGTCTTTGGAACGGCTCAGTTTCTTACCGGCAACTTTGTGTCGCATAGTTCTCACTCCGTGATGCGCTTATTCTTCGTCTTCCTGCAGGAAGCCCTTTTCGCGCATTTTGGTCAAAAGTTCATCCAGGCTCTTTTCGCCAAAATTGCGAATGGAAAGCATGGCATCTTCGCCCTTGCCCAGCATGTCGAGCACTTCGCCCACGGTGGTCACGCCGGCGCGTTTCAGCGAGTTGAAGACCCGCACCGAGAGGTCGAGTTCCTCAAGGGGCGTATCCATCATTTCACTGGTCAGGCCAGCCCGCCAGGGCTTCTCGCGCGGGGGCGCTACCGTTGTGCCAAGTTCGGCCTCGCTCACACCAGCGATGTAGCCAAAGTGCGCCACCAGAATCTGGGCAGCCGTCTTCAGCGCCTCTTCGGGCGTGATGGTCTCATCGGTCCAGACTTCCAGCACCAGGCGGTCATAGTTGGTGCTCTGCCCCACGCGCGCCGAACCTACCTGCCAGTTGACACGCTTGACAGGCGTGAAAATGGCGTCCACGGCAAGTTCGCCGATGGGCAGTTGCCGGTTGCGCTCGGTCGCCGGGGAATACCCGCGGCCGCGCTCCACCGTCATCGCCATTTCCAGGCGGGCTTCCGGGTCGTCCACGGTAAAGAGATAGAGGTCAGGATTGACGATATCCACCTCGGGCGGGGCGATAATGTCCGCCGCCGTGACGATACCTTCGCCGTGCACTTCCAGATAAAGGCGGGCGGTATCGACGTCGTGCAGCCTGAAGCGCAATTGCTTGAGTTGCAGGCTGATTTGCAAAACGTCTTCCCGCACGCCGGGGATGGTGCTGAACTCATGCAGCACGTTGGAAATTCGCACCGACGTTACCGCGGCGCCTTCCAAAGAGGAAAGCAACACCCGCCGCAACGCGTTCCCCAACGTCGTGCCGTAGCCCCGCTCGAGCGGGCTAATGACAAAACGGCTATAATTGAGCGCCTCGAGTTCGCGCTCAATGCGAGGTGTTACCATATTACCCAAACCGACCACTGTACACCCCTTCCCTGGGCGCTAAAATCCAAGAGATTAGCGCGAGTAGTATTCCACGATCAATTGCTCGTTGATGTTGCTGTCGATCTCGCCGCGTTCCGGCATACGTTCCACGCGACCGGTGAAGTCGTTCAGGTCACGGTTCAACCAGGCAGGCGGCGTCTGTTTCTCAGCCCATTCCGGCAGCGTATTTTTGAAATAACTGCGGCGGCGCGATTCGGGGCGGATGCCCACCACGTCGCCAGGGCGCAGCAACATCGACGGCACGTCAACACGGCGGCCATTGACGGTGAAGTGGCCGTGGGTCACCAGCAAGCGCGCTTCAGCGCGGCTGCGGGCGAAGCCCAGGCGGTAAACCACGTTGTCCAACCGCGATTCCAGAATTTGCAGCAGGTTCAGGCCGGTCATGCCGCGGCGCTGCAAAGCCGCCTTGTAATAGCGGCGGAACTGGCGTTCCAGCACGCCATAGATGCGGCGGGCGCGCTGCTTGGCGCGCAACTGTTTCGCATAGTCGGATTCGCGGCGGCGGCCAAAGCGCGCCATGCGACCATGCTCACCCGGCGGGTAAGGATGGCGTTCCATCGGGCATTGGCTGGTAAAGCACTTTTCGCCCTTCAGGAACAGTTTTTCGCCTTCACGGCGGCAGAGTTTGCAAACAGGTCCCAGATACTTAGCCATAGATCTACCTCAATCCCCAGATTAGACACGCCGTTTCTTCGGCGGGCGGCAACCATTGTGCGGCACAGGGGTCACGTCGGAAATGGAGAGAATTTTCAGGCCCATCGCCTGGATGGCGCGCAAAGAAGCATCGCGGCCAGGGCCAGGGCCCTTCACGAAGACGTGCGCCTCGCGCATCCCCATATCCATTGCTGTTTTCACGGCCTGCTCCATTGCCAGGCGCGCAGCAAAGGGGGTGCTTTTGCGCGAGCCTTTGAAGCCAGCCGTGCCGCCGCTGGCCCACGCCACAACATTACCGTGCTCGTCGGTCACGGTAATGATGGTATTGTTGAACGTTGCATGAATATGCACATGCCCGCGTGGCAGGTGCCGTTTGACTTTCCTGGCGCTGGTGCGCCGTCGGGAACGCGTATTCCTCGCCATAGACCTCGTTTCTCCTATTCAATCTCAGCATGAGGCGCGGGAAGTGCCCGCGCGGCTCACAACATTACTTCTTCTTCGCACCGCGGCGGCGACCACGACCGGCCACCGTCTTCTTCGGGCCCTTGCGGGTACGGGCATTGGTGCGGGTGCGCTGACCATGCACGGGAAGGCCCATGCGGTGCCGCAAACCGCGGTAACTGCCGATTTCGATGAGGCGCTTGATGTTCATCTGCACCTCACGGCGCAGGTCGCCTTCCGTCTTGTAGTTGCTGCTGATGAACTCGCGCAGACGGGCAATTTCCTCGTCGGTAAGGTCTTTCACCCGCGTGTCGGGGCTCACCTGCGTGGCAACCAATACCTCTTTCGCCCGCGACCGGCCAATGCCATAGATGTGGGTCAGGGCGATCTCAATACGTTTGTTCCGTGGTAAATCTACGCCTTCAATACGCGCCATGGCACTACCCCTGTCGCTGTTTGTGTCGAGGATTGTCGCAGATCACGTAGACCCGCCCTTTACGGCGTACAATTTTGCACTTAGAGCAGCGCTTTTTAACCGACGCAGAAACTTTCATGGTTTGCTCTCCTTACGTTCTTGGCTCGTGCCCGGCAAAGTTTGGATTATACCAGGCACTCAAACACTCGTCCAGAAAATCTTCACAAGTCACTTTCAAACAATGGTGAGGATGACCGGGCCATCCTCGGTAATGGCGACCGTGTGCTCAAAGTGGGCTGTCAGGCTACCATCGGCGGAAGCCACCGTCCACTTGTCGGGCAGCACGCGGGTCTTGGGGGTGCCTATCAACACCATGGGTTCCAGAGCAATCACCATGCCTGCCCGCAACAACACGCCGCGCCCGGGGGTGCCATAGTTGGGCACCGAGGGGCCTTCGTGCATTTCGCGCCCCACCCCGTGACCGGTGTATTCGCGGGTCACATGGAAGCCGTGGGATTCCACATAGCGTTGAACTGCCGCGGAGACATCCCCAACACGGTTGCCCGGGCGCATCTGCTCGATGCCGATGTAGAGCGCCCGCTCGGTCACCTCTAACAACCGCTGGGCCTCGGGA
>JALVOR010000103.1 GCA_027026295.1 Anaerolineales bacterium
CGACGAATAACCTCCAGCCATGCTCAAACAACGCGTACTGGTTGCTGTTATTTTGCTTCCCATTGGCATAGCCCTGATTTTTGCAGGCGGCCTGGCCTATCTGGTCATGGTCGCCTTTTTCATGGCCGTGGCCGCGGGCGAATATGCCCAGATGTTTGCCGCGCTGAACCGCCGCCCGCACCGGCTGCTGGTCGCGGGCGGGGCACTGACGTTGCTGCTTTCCCGCTACTTTTGGGGCTTCCACTATGATGTACACCTCATCGCGGCACTCATTTTGCTGACGGTGGTTTACCACATGGCAGATTATGCGCGCGGCGCACCCGAAAGCGGCACCGATTTCGCGATTTCCCTCAGCGGCATGCTTTACATTGGCTTCATCGGCGCTTACATGATTTCCCTGCGGCAACTTGTCGATGGCGCATGGTGGCTGCTGCTGGCGCTGCCGGTCATCTGGATTGCCGACAGCGGCGCCTATTTTGCCGGGCGCGCCTGGGGCAAACACAAACTTAGCCCCCGCCTCAGCCCCAAGAAAACCTGGGAAGGCTACCTCGCCGGCGTTGCCGCGGGCACCTTGGGCGGCGCGGCGCTGGCTGCCGCTTTCCCGCCGCTGGCAGGGCACGAGGTGGCGGGCATGACGCCCGTGAACGGCGCGCTGTTGGGCTTCCTGATTAGCACCTTCGCCCCCCTGGGCGATTTGGCCGAGAGTATGTTCAAACGCCAGGCCGGAGTCAAGGATTCAGGCCACTTGCTGCCGGGGCACGGCGGCGCTTTCGACCGTGTGGATTCCTGGCTCTGGGCTGGCTTGATAGCCTACTATTTCGTTACCATCGTGACCTGAAGGAGGTTGTGATGCCAGTAGATACCGCCCCAACCAGAAATTTGGCGTTGGAACTTGTGCGCGTCACCGAGGCGGCCGCGATCGCTGCCGGGCGTTTCATGGGGCGCGGCGACAAGATTGCCGCCGACCAGGCTGCTGTGGACGCCATGCGCATGGTGCTCAACACCGTGGAAATCAAGGGCGTCATTATCATCGGTGAAGGGGAAAAGGACGAGGCGCCGATGCTCTACAACGGTGAGGAGGTCGGCACCGGTGACCCGCCCGAAATGGATATTGCCGTTGACCCCATTGACGGCACCCGCCCCGTGGCGAAGGGCTTGCCCAACGCGATCGCCACCCTCGCCCTGGCCCCGCGCGGCACTATGTTCGACCCCGGGCCCTTCGTTTACATGCACAAAATTGCCGTCGGCCCCGAAGCCAGGGGCATGATCGACGTTGAAGCGCCGGTGGAAGTCAACCTGCGGCGCGTTGCCCGCGTCAAGGGGAAAGACGTCCGTGACCTCACGGTGGTAATTCTGGACCGACCCCGCCACGAAAAACTGATAGCCGAAGTGCGGCGGCTGGGCGCTCGCATCCGCCTGATCCCCGACGGCGACGTGGCCGGCGCGCTGATGACCGCGTGGCCTGAATCGGGCATCGACGTCCTCATGGGCATTGGCGGCACCCCCGAAGGTGTGCTGGCGGCCTGCGCGCTGCGGGCGATGGGCGGCGAAATTCAGGGCAAACTCTATGCCCGCAATGAAGACGAACTCCGCCGCGGCCAGGAAATGGGCTACGACTTCGACAAAGTGCTCACCATGGACGACCTGGTAGCCTCCAACGATGTCTTCTTCGCCGCCACAGGCATCACCGATGGCGAACTGCTGCGGGGCGTGAACTACGGCGGCGATTACGTCCGCACGCACACCCTCATCGTGCGCGGGCGCACCGGCACCGTGCGGGAAGTCTTCACCCGTCACCGCATCGAAAAAGTGCAAGCCATCGGCGAGCCGCAAATTTGAGGCGTAGAGGGAACACCATGCGAGTGCTGGTAACCGGAGCCAGCCGCGGCCTGGGGCTGGAATGGGTGCGCCAACTGGCTGCCCGTGGCGATGTGGTGTTTGCCACCTGTCGCCGCCCCCAGGAAGCCGACGCCCTGAATGCCCTCGCGGCGCAGCACCCCAACAACGTGAAAGTGCTGGCGATGGACGTCGCTAACGACGACAGCATCGCCGCCGCGTTGCAGGCAGTGGCTGCACAAACCGACGCACTGGACGTCCTCATCAACAACGCGGGCATTTTGCACGAAGGCGAGCGCATCACCAACCTGCATTCCGAAGGGCTGATGCAGGCTTTTCGCGTCAACGCGGTGGGGCCAATGATGGTAGCCCAGCGCGCACTGCCATTGTTGCGCCGTGGTGAGCGTCCGGTCATCTTCAACACCTCCACCATGCTGGCTTCCCTCACGCTGAAAAGCGGCAGCGGCTATTGCAGTTATTCCGCCAGCAAGGCCGCGCTGAACATGTTCACCCGCACTTTGGCCGCCGGTTTGCGCGGGGAAGGCATCATCGTGGTCGCCGTGCACCCCGGCTGGGTGCGCACCGACATGGGTGGCCCCGGCGCACCGCTGACCCCGCCGCAATCGGTGCGCGGCATGATGGCTTTCCTCGACAAACTCACCATGTCCCACAGCGGGCGCTTCTGGACGTGGGAAGGCAAAGAGCACCCGTGGTGAGCGCGGTACAGGCAAAACGAAAACGGCCTGGGTTGCCCACCCAGGCCGTTTTGTTGTAACTGTTCAGCCCCAAAGGGAAACCACAATTACGCAGGCAGAAAAACACAGAAGGCATAGAGAAGGCGCAGAAAACACGGAAGTTCAATGGTGAAGGGCATTTGTCGAAGGCGGGACGCCGTATGTTGCCTGCCAGCCTTGACGCCCAAAAATCCGCGTCTCCCCGTAATCTTCCGCGTTCATCCGCGGGCTGTTTTCCAAAGGCTGAACAGTCAAGTTTTGCTTTGCAGAGCAGCGGCGCAATCGCTCAATCGGCTGCCTGTGCGCCTTCGCGGCGGGCTTTGAGGTATTCCCAAATGCCGGGCAGCAGCGAAACCAGAATGATGCCGATGATGACCAGGCTGAAGTTGTCTTTCACCACGGGAATGTTGCCGAAGAAATAGCCTAAGGAGAGGAAAAGCCCTGTCCAGGCCAGCCCGCCGACCACGTTATAAAGCACAAAGCGCGAGTAGGTCATTGCCCCAATGCCGGCCACAAAGGGCACAAAGGTGCGGATGATGGGTGCAAAGCGCCCCAACACCACGGCAAAGCCGCCGTGTTTTTCGTAAAATTCGTGGGTGCGGTCGAGGTGTTCCTGCTTCAGGTATTTTATCTCGCCGGAAAACGCCCGCGGCCCGATGAAATGCCCAATCCAGTAGTTCACCGTGTCGCCGAGAATGGCGCCCGTTGCCATCACCAGGAAGAGCAGCGCCAGGTTGAGGTCGCCCAAGGCGGCGAAGGTGCCCGCGGCGAAGAGCAGCGAGTCGCCGGGAAGGAAGGGCGTGACCACGAAGCCGGTTTCCAGGAAAATCACGAGGAACAGCAGCGCATAAGTCCACCCGCCGAACATTTGCAAAATGGTCGCCAGATGCTCATCCAGGTGCAAGAAGATGTCAATAAACAGTTGTAACCAGTTCATAACCTGACCTCAGCACAAGATGGGCGGGATTATAGCACAATCGCATACGCACAATCTAAGGGGCGCGCGAGATTTTGACGCTGATAATGTAATCGCCCGTGGTGAGCGATTGCAAAACGTGCATGCCCGAAGTCACGCTGCCGAAAATGGTCGCGTGCCCATCCAGTGCAGGCAAAGGTTGCAGGGTGATGAAGAACTGGCTGCTGTTGGAAACCCCGCCGGTGCTGTAAAGCGCCAGTTGCCCGGCGCGGTCGAAGGCCAGCCCGGCGGCGTTTTCCAGGGCAAAGGTGTAGCCCGCGTTGCCGTAGCCGGTGTTGGAAGGGTCGCCGCTGCGCACCCACCGCCCTTCGGCGTCCCGCCAGATGCGGTTGTGGTCATACCAGCCCTGCTCGGCGAGGAAGACGAAACTGTTGACGGCGTTGGGGGCTTTGTCGGGGTAGAGGCGTAGGGTGATTTTGCCGCGATTGGTGGCAATAGTGGCGCTGATTTCCTCATCGGGGGAAACCTGCACCGGCGGGCAGGTATGGAACTGGCGCGCGGCGAGGATGTTCAGCCGCACCACGGTGTCGAGGTCGTTGAAACTCAACGGGCTGGTGTAGAGTTGGGCGTTGACGTAGAGCAGGGGCACCGCGGGCAGGTTGTGGTTGATGCCGTTTTCCCACGCGCTTTGCACAATGGCCTGGATTTCTTTGCTGTTCATGTCGGTTACGAACTGTTCGGCGTCTAACCCCAGGCGCCCGGCGGCATCTTTCAGATAGCGCTGGAAGGCATCGCCGTCCATGCTTACCCATTGGGTTTGCTCGCCAAAGAGCAGGTCGTGCATTTGCCAGAATTTGCCCTGGCGGGCGGCTGCCTCGGCAGCCTGGGCGGCCAGCGCGGCTTTGTCGTGCAAGTTGATGAGGGGAAAGTGGCGGAAGACCAGCACCACGTCGTCGGCGTGGGCTTTTTGCACTGCCCGCAAGATCTTTGCCGCGGTGGCGCAAGGCGTGCATTGGAAGTCGCTATAAACCACGAGGAAAACCGAAGCGTGTTCGCGGTCGCCCAGCACGTGGTCGTAAGTGGTGAGGTATTCCATGGCTTCCCGCGCGGGCGAAACGCCGGGTTTGGAAGCCGCACATGGCACGGTGGGAACTGGTGTGGGGGAAAGCGCAACGGTGGCAAAGGGCGTTTGCGTAGGCGTGGCGGCAAGCACCGGCGTAGCGGTGGGCTGGGGCGTGGCTTTGCCACGGCAGCTTGCCCACGTCAGCATGGCAAAGAGCGCCCAGAGCAAAAAGGCGTGTTTGCGAGCGTTGAACATCATAAAAGCATCCTCCCGAAGTCGCTTGACCTCGGGAGGATTGTACCGCGATTGGGGCGTGCGGGTGGTCATTGGGCCGTTGTGAGCAGCCCGACGATGTGGTCGCGCACACGGGCTTCTGCCCTGGCGCGCTGCCGGTTCATGGTGAGGTCAGGGCAAATGTCATTTGCACGGTGGCGGTAATTTGCATTTGCCCGCCGCTGACGGGCACTTCGCCGGCGTCTTTGGGGGCAGCCATCATCACCATTTCACCACGCGCTACTGGCTGCGCCATGGCCTGAAACGAGATGGTTTGTACCTCGCCCAGTTTGGCACCCGCGGCTTCGGCAATTGCCGCGGCCTGGGTCTTCCCTTGCTTCACGGCTTCCAGCCGCGCTTGCTCTAACAGCGCGGCGCGGTCGCTAACACTGAATTGGATGTTCTGCACGCGGTTTGCGCCGCTCTTTACCACCGCGTCCAGCACCTTGCCCAGTTTGTCCAGGTCGTGCACAGCGACGCGCACGGTGTTGCTCACGATATAGTAGCGCGCCACCACTTTGCCGTCTTTGTCGCGCTCTTCCTGCTGGTAAAGGGAAAGCCCGATGGTCTGGATGTCTTTTTTGGCAATGCTGTAGGTGTTCAGGGTTTGGTAAACGGCGGCGACGCGCTGGTTGTTTTCCGTGAGGGCGGCGTCGGCTCGTTTGTCTTTGGTTTGCACGCCGGTGGTGATGTAGGCCACGTCGGCCGTGGCAATGACGGAGGCCTGCCCGCTCACGGTAATGGTGCGCTGGGGCGTATCGCCGGTTTCCAAGAGAGGGGCTGCCTGCGCGGCGTTGGGGCGGAAAATCAACATAGCCGCCACGCCAAAGATAATGGCAAGCACAAGGCCGCCTGTAAAAACCAAAAGGGTTTTCATGTTCAACCTCCTGAAAGTGCCAAAGATGTTTGGTTGGGGTATAGACGCTGTGCGGGCGGGAAAGGTTCCGGCTGATGGTACAATTTCTGCAATTGTTTAGTCTTGGGAAGATAGGCCACGGATGACACGGATAACCACGGGTGTACACGGATTTTTTGTAACGCCAAGGCGCAAAGAAAGCAAAGCACGCAAAGTAAATCTCTGTGTCTTCTGTGGTTTGCGGCCTGTGCAATCTGCAAAATTTCTTTGTCAGGGCTGATTGGTTACCCATTTCTTTCGCTGCACCGTTGCTTATCCCCATTGTATCCCCTTCCGCGAGGAAACGCCATGCGCAAGGAAATCCTGACGTGGGCCGATGTGGATGCCCTGATAGAC
>JALVOR010000104.1 GCA_027026295.1 Anaerolineales bacterium
CCCGCGAATTGGTCGCCCTGGTATGTAACCGTTCCCCCTGCGCTGTTCTTCGTCAGCGTGGGCGTTCTCATCGCAAGGAGTAAACGAAATGTTTGACGACATCCTGAAAGAACTCATGCCCGAAGGTGACGGGCATTTCAACCTCGGCGAAGTGCTGTTGTTCGCCTTCACCGTTGGCCTGGCCGTGTTCACGGCTTTTCGTTCCTACGACTTCATCAATCGTACCTTGCCGCCGGGCTGGGAGCCTGTGGCTTATGTTGGCTTGACCGTGATGGACGGCGGCTTTCTCATCTGGGCGCTGATCATCGCTTTGAGCGCCACCAGCGCCGTGCAGGTGGCGATTGCCTGGAGCATGTGGTTGCTGGACGGCCTCGGTCTGACCCTGGTCGTCATTGCCGACACCTTCTATTACACCCAGGCTGGTCAAAACACGGTTGCATTGAGCGATACGGTTTCCACGCTGGCAGCGTGGGCGTTCCCTGTGCTGGCCGTTATCAACGCGGCTTTTGCTATTCTCTACAAAATCTACTCTCCCAAGCGCGTGCGCGACCGCAAAAAACGGCAGATGGAGGAAAGGCTGCGCCACCTCGAAGAACTTGGCGAACTGCAAGCCAGGATCGAGGAACGGCAAGCCGCCATTGCTTCCCGTCTGACCGACCAGCGGATGAGCATGGCCGACCTGAAAACCGCAATGGCCGAGAAGTTAGCCGAGTTAGAGCGTCTGGAAAAGGAACTTGCGCTGCGCCGCATCAATCGGGCGCAACTGGACGTTCGCGGCGGCGCAGTGCGTGACGCCATGCCTGTTGCGGCTGCGGTCGGCAATGGTAACAACAACGGCCACCACCCCGAAGAATACAACGGCCTTGATTTCCTGAATGAATGATGAACCTGACAAAGTTGTGGAAAATGGCCGGTCGGTTGACCGGCCCCACCCCCTTGCTGGTTTCCCGCCGCGGGCGGGTGCGTCCTCCCACACGGGAGGAAGCCGCGGCCATGCTGGAAGCGGCGCTTGCGGCTTTGGAAGCCGCGGGCGCGCCCGTCCGCGTGATGAACACCGCGGATTGCGCGATGGTACTCATCAAAGGCACAAGGTGGACGCATGAAAAAGACCTGGTTATTTCCGCTTCTGCTACTGGCGCTGCTGTTGGCAGCCTGCAACCTGAGCCAGTACGCGCCAGTGGCGAAGGTGACCCCAACCCCGACGCCGTTGCCCTCTCCCACGGCCCGCGTTAGCGCCGCACCCACGGCAACGCCCGCGCTGCCAGTGGAAACGCCCATGCAGGTATGCACGGGCTACCCCACGGGCGCGCTGAACGTGCGCGCGTGCCCTGGGGTGCAATGCTGGGCGTTCTTCGTGGTGGATGAAGGGCGCACCGTGGCCGTGGATGGCGTAACCGAAACCGCCGAAGACGGCGCGACGTGGGCGCACCTCATCCGCCCTGTGGATGGGTGGGTGAACGAGAAATATCTTTGCGAGGTGAAGCCATGAACGAAGAACTTGACGAATTTCGAGACCAACCCTGCGCCCTCTGCGGAGGCAAGTTTGACCCCGCCGAGATGGTGGAAGTGGAAGACGGCCTTCTGGTGTGTGAAAGTTGCGCCGTCCGAGAGTACGACTACGACCCCAGCGCAACCGTGCCCGATGTGTTTTTGGAGGGATAGCCGTGGCTGGTGAGGTGTACTACGAAATCTCTTTACGCCACAAGCGGGGCGATGAAATCACCGCGGCGATAGCCGAGGCGCTGGAACAATGGCAGGCCGAGCGCGGCGCTGCGGGAAAGCCCAAAATGTTTCTGAACCCTGCTGCTGTGGGCAAAGAAATCAGCCTTGCGCTTGCTTCCGCCCAAGAGCACGGGTTGGAAGTAGAACGCCATACCTTCGTACTCAAAACGGAGGTGTGGATTGGCGGGTAAGCCTTCGTTGACTTACGTCATCATTGGCGCAGCGATGGAAGTGCATCGCCGGTTAGGGCAATGGCACGCAGAAAAGGTGTATCAGCGGGCGTTGCAAGCCGCGCTGGAACGCGAGGGGCTTGGCGTGCGCCCTGAAATGCCGCTTTATCTACGGGACGAAGACGGCGCGACGCTGGCAGTTTATCGCCCCGACTTGGTGGTGCGGCGAGGTAAGGAAACGGTGGTGGTGGAACTGAAAGCCGAGCCCGCCCTGACAGACGCCCATGTGCGGCAGATGAAAGCGTATTTGAGCGCCTGGCGCGGACGAGCGGAAGGCTTGCTGGTGAACTTCGGCGGAACCCGCCTGACATGGAAAAAAGCGAGGAAACCATGACCCGCATCATCACCATCACGAACCAGAAAGGGGGCGTGGGCAAGACTACCACGGCGGTACACCTGGCGCACGGGCTTGCTTTGAAGGGAAAGAAAGTGCTGCTGGTGGATTTGGACGCCCAGGCGCAAGCGGGGATTGCTCTGCATGTTCCCCCTGCAGATGGTGCGTTCTACCTGCTGACGATGGAAGTCAAACGCAGTGCGACAGCCTTCATCCGTGAGCAGATGGCGGAAGTGCGCCCCAACTGGCAATTGCTTCCTGCATCTCCGCGATTGTCGGGCGTAGAACACGCCCTCCCTTCCCCCAGCGTGTCATGGCTGGCGGAAAGTCTGGGGCGCTTCGAGGGCGCATACGATTATGTCATTCTGGACACCGCGCCCACCATTGGGCGGTTGCAGGTGTTGGCGATTTGGGCGGCGGATTGGGTGATCATCCCCGCCGCGCCTGAACCGTTGAGTGCGAACAGCATTCAAAAAGTGCTTCGTACCATGCGAAGCCTGAAAGACGAACAGGCATGGCAAGGCGGCCTGTTCGGGATACTCCCCACGATGTACCGCGAGCGGGTACGGGAACACGCCACGACGTTGGCGGAGTACCGGCGGCACTTTGGCGACGCGCTGGTGCTCTCCCCCATCCACCTGGCGGCGCGGCTGGCCGAATGCCCCGCCTTCGGGCAAACGGTGTTCGAGCACGCCCCCAACGATCGCGCCGCAGATGAGTACCGTCGTTTGGTAAATACCGTGCTGAAAGCGAGGTGACGCATGGCGAAAAAGCAGCGCATGAACCTGGCCGACCTGGAACCCTCCCCCACCACCCCCGACCCCGTGGTGCAATCCATCGCGGCACCGGAAGCGAAACGTCGGGGTACCAAAAAGATGCGGTCGCGTGATTGGGATAAAGCGCATCCCCCGCGCACCTACAAAATCCCTGTGGACTTCCACGCCCGCGCGCTTGCTGTGCGGGAAGCCATCAAAGGGATAGCGGAATCTTACAACGCTACTGCTGACGACGTAGCAACCGCGTTGATGACCGCTGCCTTGACAGCGGTACAGGAAGGCGAAATTCGCCTGGATTTTCGCCCCAATCCGCGCAGCCGCAAAATGACGGTTGAGGTAGTGCGCGAGGGTGGTTGGCCGCAACAAGAATTACCCAAACCCAAACCACGCAAAAAGACAAAACGGTTTGTACTCAATTATCGGTGGTCTAAAGAGACCCATCAACGTATCATCGCCGTTGCCCAAGACGCCCCCATTGGCGCTGTTGTGGTACTGCTTTTGGAGGCAGCACTGGAACGCGTAAAGGCTGGAAAATGGGGCTTTCGTCCCCGTCCTGTGACGTCACAACAGACTGTGACGGTGGCGCATTCGTGGAAAATCAAACGGTGAAAAAGGCGAGGTATGCGGTTCAGCGTACCACACGCATACCCTACGCATACCTACTCTTTACCTTCCGCATACCTGCCGCATACCCCGACCCTCAAAAGTGGGGGTTTTAGCCCCCTAAAAAATCACTTTTGAGGTGTCAATAGGGTGCGAAAAAGGGCGGCTTACAGGCCGTCTACGAGCGAGTTACGGGCAAACCGAAAGGAGCGAAAAAAAAGTCGTTTGAAGCCTTTGAAAAAGCCTGGGAAAGCCCAAGTCCCCCTGCTCATAAACTGGTTTTGCTGGCTGTGGCAAACCAGGCCGATGAATACGGTTGCGCCGTGGTCAACCTGAGCAACCTGGGGCGCAAATGCAACATGACCCTGGCGGAAGTCCAAATCGCGCTGGACAACCTGACCGCCACGGGGGAGGTTAGCGTCGAAGGGCAGCAAGGCGAAAGCCTGCTGGTGCGGGTGTATCCCAGTCACACGTTCCAGCCCGGGCAATCCCCCTTGAGGCAACTGTTTGGCCGAGGAGGTGAGGGATGACTGACGAAATTATCCGCGTGGTCAAGCGCGAAGCAATTGCCGCCGTGCCCAGGCAGGCGCTTGACGACCCCCGTTTGCCTTTGGCAGCCAAAGGTTTATGGGCGTACCTGTCCGCCCACCCCGAACTGACCGCGAAGGGCATCGAAGCCGGTGACCTGGTGCGGCGCGGGGCAGGGGAGGCGGATGAAATTCAGCGTTGTCTGAAAGCATTGCTTCAGGCCGGTTACCTGACCGAAGAAAGCCAAGGAGCGTGAAGTATGTCGTGGCACAACAACAACCCTGAAGCCAAAGCAGTGGGGGCGATGTTAGACGGCACCATAAACTTCCACCGCACGCTGGTGGACATTCCCGTTGTCGTCAATGGGAAGCGCACCCGCCTTGGCGTAATGGGGGCGCTGCTGCTTTCGCAAGCCATTTACTGGCAAAACCGCACCACCAGCGAAGACGGCTGGTTTTATAAGACCCGCGAGGAATGGGAAGCAGAAACCGGTCTGTCGCGCCGCGAGCAGGAAACCGCCCGTCGCCGGTTGCGCAGCACGGATTTTTGGGAAGAGGAGCAGCGAGGGCTTCCTCCCAGGCTCTATTACCGCATTGACCTGCTTGCCCTGAAAGAGGCCATAAAGCGTATGCAGAGTGGGGAAGTGGAAGCGCCAACCCCTCCGCCTGCGCCGTTCAAAGAAGCAGAAAAACCGGCCTCCGAAGCCCTGGCCGAACCCGAAACCAAGACTGACCAAACAATTGGTACAAATGCGCCCCATTTGACAGAAAATATACAAGAACATACTGACCAAACAATTGGCGCGAATCCGCCCAATTGGGCGTCCAATTGGCGCGAATCCGCCCAAACAATTGGCGCGAATCCGCCCAATTGGGCAGAGGGCGCATTAAAGGAGCTTTTAACAGAGACTACAACAGAGACTACGTTGGATCCACGTTTAAGCAAGGCAACAACAACAGCAAGGTTAACACGTGTACCCGCGGGTGCCGCTGCTGCTGCTGTTGCTGCTGCCAACTTGCCCGATGAAATCCGAGATGCCCTCAAAGCCCTGGGCTGGACAGGCGGCATGGACGAGGTTGTCGCGGCATGGCAGCAAGATCCCGCGAGGGTGCGCGCGTGGGTCGAGCACGCGCAGCGCAAGGGGTGGTCGGCGGCGCTGCTGCGGGCGGTGCTGCGGGAAGACCCCGGCTATCCGCCGCGGGAGCCTGACCCCGCGGCGCGATACCTGGGCGATTTTGCGCCAGACGACGCGCCCGCGCCTGCCGACGCGCCCTCACCGCCAGAACCGCCGCCCGACCTGCCCGCGCCCGTGCGCCAGTGGTGGCAGGTTGTTCAGGGACAGTTGCGGCGGGAGATGTCCAAAGCGGCCTTTGACGCCTGGGTGCGCGACGCGTACCCGCTGGCCTTTGCCAACGCCAACGGCGAGGGAGAGGCAGCCGTATTGACCATCGCCGCGGTCAATGCCTACGCCCGCGACTGGCTGACGGAGCGGCTGACCAAGACCCTGGAACGCAAACTTGCGGGGCTGGCGGGTGAACCCGTGAAGGTGCAATTCGTGGTGGGGGAGGTGAGCGATGCCTGACTTCACCGCCTTCCGCGATCACCTGAAAACCCGTGACCTGTCCCCCGCCACGGTACAGGGCTACGTAGCCGACCTCAAAGTCTTTGCCCGCTGGTTCGAGCAAACCAACGGCGAGGCGCTGACGCCCTTGGCGGTGACGCCCACGGACGTGCGGGAGTATCGGGGCTGGCTTCAAAGCCGCGGGCTGAAAGCCGCCACGGTAAACCGGCGGCTGAACGCCCTGCGCGCGTGGCTGGACTACGCCATGCAGCGGGGCGACAT
>JALVOR010000105.1 GCA_027026295.1 Anaerolineales bacterium
GGGTTCGGCTTCAGCCACCCATTCGGGCGGGGTTTCTGCCCGCGCTTCCTCCGGGGTCAGCAGTTCTTCAGCGGGCGCACCCTGCTTGGCCGCCAGCCCTTCCAGCCACGCCAACGCTTCGTCTTCCGACGCGGGCGCTTCGGCGGCGGGTTCGGCTGGCGCTTCAGGGGCGGTTTCCTCCGACAGCCAATCGGGCAAATCTTCTACGCCCTCGTCTTCCGCAGGCGTTTCCTCTGTACCTGCGCTTTCCAGCCAATCGGGCAACGATGTTTCACCTTCAGAGGCGGCGATTTCCTCCCCGCCGCCGACGGTTTCCGCTGCACCACCAGCAAGCAGCGAGGCAAGGTCTTCGTCTTCCTCAATGTCCCCGATGGCCGCTTCCTCCCCAAAACCTGCCACACTCCCCTCGGGCGCCATGGCTTTCAGCCAGTCAGGAATATCAGCCGGGGAAATGGCCTCGCCTTCCGCAGCCGCAACGCCCAGCGCTCCCTCGTCCTCTTCCTCAGGCAGCCCCAGCCCTTCAGGCTCATCAAACCAGGCAGGAAGTGCCTCCTCATCCACAGCCTCTTCACGCGACGTTGCCAGGGAAGTCTCTTCCACCTGAGGCGCCGAAAGCGCCATCTCGGGCACCCATTCCAACTGTTCCAGCGTCACGGCTTCATCAGGCACTTTCTCCAGCGAAACGCTTTCCGACCGGGGGTAAGATTCATAAGGTTCCAGGGCATACAACCGATTGAGATAGCGTTCGGCGTCTTCCTTGCGACCGGTTTCCAAGAGCACCTTTGCCATCAACCGGTTGGCCTCCAGGCAATAGGGCAGTTTCTTAAGGAGAGAAGCCGCCGTGTCTACCACCTCAATAAGATGCCCCTCATGGTAAAGGGCATCGGCGAGCAAAACCATCAAGTCCGCTCGGTGGGGTTCGTCAGCCAGCGCCGAGCGCAGTTCCGCCACCGCGGCAGCATACAGCCCATTATGCAGGTACATGCGCGCCAACGCCCCCCTCGTGAGGCGCAGGCGCGGCGGGGCCATGCCTTCCACGGCCTTATACAGCCGCCGCAATTCATTCTGAACCGCGGGGTTGGAAGGCTTCACCTCGAAAGCCCGCTCCGTGTGCCACAGGGCAGTCTTGAGGTCGTTTTCCCGCTCGCGAATCGCGCTCAAGGCAAGGTGGGCCATGAAGTCATCGGGCACCGCCGCCAGCACCCGCTGGAAAACGTCGGCTGCCTCGCGATAGCGCTTCATTTCCAGATAAGCCTTCCCCAGCAGGCGATATGTGGCTACGTGTTTGGGGAAAGTTTCCAGAATGTGACGGCAGTGTGCAATGGCCTCATCATATTCACCGCGGCCAATAAGGGTTTCGATTTGACGATTGTACGCGCGTAAAGTTATTTTTGCCATAGGACCTCTCCCTTGCTATAGTATGCCTTATCTTCGCCAGAAAAGCAAGGCCAGCGCGCGAAAACTTTTGCAGAGGGGAAGACAACCACAGCAACAAAAAACGGGCTGCTCTTTGCGAGCAGCCCGTCGGTCGTACACACAAAACGAATCAGTCGCCACTGGGGGCCGGGGCGGCATCTTCGGTGCGGCGGCTGTACCAGATCGACCAGATCAGGGAAGCCAGCAGCACGGCGAAAATCGTCCAGCCGCCCACGCCTAAATGGTCATATTGCGCCACCATGGGAGCCACAATCACGGCCACCAGGTTGACCACCTTGATCATCGGGTTGAGAGCGGGGCCGGCGGTATCTTTCAGCGGGTCGCCGACGGTGTCGCCCACCACGCTGGCCTTGTGGCGCTCGGAGCCTTTGCCGAGGTTGTTTTCGGGGTCACGCGGCTCGTCTTCGATGGTCTTCTTGGCGTTGTCCCACGCGCCACCAGCGTTGTTCATGAACACCGCCAGCAACTGGCCGGAGAGAATCAGCCCGGCGAGGAAGCCGCCGAGGGCTTCCACACCCAGCCACATGCCGACCAGAATCGGGGTCACCACACCCATGGTCGCCAGGGCGATGAGTTCCTTCTGGGCGGCCAGGGTGGAAATCGCCACCGGGCGCTGGTAATCGGGCTTGCGGCTGCCATCGAGCACGCCCAGGCGGAACTGGCGGCGGACTTCATCCACCATCAGGGAAGCCGCGCGGCGCACAGCCTGAATGGCATAGCCGGAGAACAGCATCGGCAGCGCACCGCCGACGAGCATACCCACGAACACTTCGGGCACGTTGACGCGAATGCCAAGGTTCTTCAGCAACAGGGCGTCGGGAATGCCTGCCTGCATCTGCGCCTTGCTGACGTCTACAAGGTAAGAGCCAAACAAGGCCACCGCCGCAATCACCGCCGAACCAATGGCAACACCCTTGGTGATGGCTTTGGTGGTGTTGCCCACTGCGTCCAGATCGGCCATGATTTGTTGGGCAACTTTGGTCTCGTCGTCTTCCATCTCAGCCCAAGACATTTCGCCAATACCATTGGCGTTGTCGGCGATGGGACCAAAAGAGTCCATCGCAACGTTGTTGCCGGTCAGGGTGAGCATACCAATACCGGTCATGGCAACGCCGTAGAGGATGTAAGTAATCTTTTCCACTTCGGTGAGGTTCGGCACACCCTGGAACAGCCACACCGAACCCATGAGGGTGAGGGCAATCACCAGAATCGCCCACACCGAAGATTCATAGCCCACGGCCAAGCCCTGTAAAATCAGGGTTGCAGAGCCGGTGTCGGACGACTTCTTGATTTCCTGCACAGGTTTGCCTTCGGCGCCAGTGAAGTAGTCGGTCAGGCGGTCGTTGGCAATGGCAAGCAGCACACCGATAGCCACCGCCGTGGGGGCGCGCCACCAGCCACCGGGGAGCGGGTTGGCGCTCTGCATAACATCCAGGTAGTACCAACCGGCTGCGTAGAACAGCACGGTGGAAATCGCTGCGGAGGAAAGGAAGCCCTTGAAGATGGCCTTCATCGCGTCGCCGCCTTTGTCGGGGCCGCCTTTCACGATGTAAGTGCCGATGATGGAGGAAAGCACGCCAATGCCGCGCACAATCAGCGGGTACACAATCCAGGCCATGTGGCCGGTCATGTGCCACAGCGCCAGGCCGAGGATCAAAGCGGAAACAATGGTCACTTCGTAGGACTGGAAGATGTCAGCAGCCATACCGGCGCAGTCGCCGACGTTGTCGCCCACGAGGTCGGCCACCACGGCGGGGTTGCGGGGGTCGTCCTCGGGGATGCCGGCTTCCACTTTGCCCACCAGGTCAGCGCCCACGTCAGCAGCCTTGGTGTAAATGCCGCCGCCCACGCGCATGAACAGGGCAATGAGCGTGGAGCCAAAGCCAAAGCCCAACAGGGCATCGGGGGCCGCAATGCCGAAGTACATGAAAATCATGGTGCCGCCGAGCAAGCCCAGGCCATCAGTGAGCATGCCGGTAATCGTGCCAGCGCGATAAGCGATGCGGAGGGCGTCGCCAAAGGAGCGGCGGGCTGCAGAAGCCACGCGGACGTTGCCTTCCACGGCCATGCGCATGCCGATTTGACCCACGGCCAGGGAGAACAGGGAGCCCAAAATAAAAGCGCCCGCCCGACCAAAACCCATGATCATGCGAACGCTGGATTCCGACATGCCCGCGAAGCGCTGCATGGCTTCTTCGGAAACAGGCACAATGTAAACGGAGAAGAACAGCACAACCGTAAGGACAATGATGAACGGCATAATGATTTTGGTCTGGCTGTTCAGGTACGCCACCGCGCCATCACGGATGGCGTGCCATACTTCCTGCATTTTCTCGGAGCCTTTGTCTTCCCGCAAAATCTGGTTACGCAGGAAAACAGCGTAAGCAAGGCCGAGGACGGCAATGCCGAGAATCACCCACATCATGGTTTGTTCTGCAGAAGTTAATAAGCTCATGCGCCGTAGCCTCCTCTAATAAAAAGTGGAATTTCCCCTTGCGGCATCCTCCGCAACGGGCGGTAGCATGATTTTATAAGAGAGGCCTCATAATGTCAAGCAAACCAGGGGAACGCTCATTTTAATATGATTGAATGGAGGATAAAAAAAACCTGTCAGCCCCTCAAGGTCTGACAGGTTTTTGATTTTTACGCCACCACCTCGGCTTCGGCCACAGCGGTGAAGGAGAGTCCTTCGGGACCATGGTCGACACAGGTGGCACGCTTCAGCGGGCGGCACTTCGCCTACCAACAAAATTTTGGTCCACAGATCGCTGCCTCATGGCTGATTGCAGGCATCTACGGCGGTCAGCGGGACGTTGGTGGTCAAGCCTCCGGCGCTGCCCCAAAAGACAGCAAACTGACCGCCGATGGTGAAGGTGCTGCCATCATCTTCCTGGCACGCCATCGTCAAGTGACCCGCGCCGCTGCTGCCAATGGTCACCTGCAAGGTCTCTCCTTGGCGGGTCACCCGATAATGCAACACTTCGGAAGTCTCGGTATAGGTACATCCCTCCGGCGGTGATGGGCAGGTCAGCGGTATGGAGATCTCCCCTTCGGCGGGCTGGTTGTCCGACGGCAAACTGAAGTTCCATGCCGCGGCCCCGTCACAGACGCCAAAGCCGCCATTATCG
This sequence comes from Anaerolineales bacterium, assembly GCA_027026295.1. GTDB lineage: Bacteria > Chloroflexota > Anaerolineae > Anaerolineales > DRMV01 > DRMV01. The sequence goes on from JALVOR010000105.1 coordinate 4,566, forward strand.
TCATAATGCAGTCGCAGGCGCCCTTGCCAAGGACCATCCAGTCCATTGCAGGAGCGGAGCTCGCCGTCCAGTTCTACAAAACCGGTGCTCCCAGAAAGGGTCAACGTCCCTTGGTAGGCACAATCCGTCGGCTCGCCGTGGCCAAGATGCTCGTAATTCGCCATCGCCTTTTCGGCCATCGCGATCGCCTGCTCTTCCAACCCACTGGCGGCGCCGAAAAACTGGGCTTTGGTCAGCGCGTTGAGCATATCCCGAATTTGCTGGTTCAGCGCATCAGGAGATGACAGGCAAGGATCAAAGGACTGCATGGCCTGTTCCAGTTCCTGCCGGGCCCGTTCCTGCAGTTGTTCGCGGGCTTTCTCATACACACCGTCCTGCCCCAACAGCAAAGCCTCTTCGGCGATTCGCAAGGTTTCTTTGAAATCGGCTCCTTCCAGGGCGGCAGACGCTTGTTCGCTGAAGTAAGCGCCCACATCTTGCATCAAGTCATCATAAGCCGCCTGATTGCCTTGCAGAGCGAGTTCTTCGGCAAACTGGATGGTGGCACCGATGCGGGCGCGCCAGTCGGCGTGCCGTTGGGACGGGATAAGCATCCAGCCCGGCGCGCGCTGCAACCCGGCCCCCGACTGCAACAGTGAACGGATGATGTCCACCCCTTGCGCGCTGTCGCCAGCCCGAAGTGCGTCCAGGGCCTGCGTCAACACAGCGGAAACCGCTTCCGGCAGCGGCTGGGTGCAAAACGTCGTCACCTGCAGCAGGGCTTCGGCCTGCCTCTGTGCCCGCTGACTTCCCATTTTGGTCATTGCAACGCTCAAATCCGGGTTGATAGCAAAAGGCATTTCCGCCACCGCTGCGATGTCCATCCCCAGATCAGCGGGGGTGATCTGCCGGGCACACACCCCCTGCCGCCCGCCAGACCGTTCAGCAACTCCTACGTTGCAGCCAGCCGTCAACAGCAACAAGGCTACCAGGCCACAGACGGTTGGCAGAATTCCACGTTCAGACACGCTCCACCTCCTTCCGTCCAATCGCAAACGCCCACTTTCATTATGGTATTTTTGAAGGAGGTTGTCAATCCCGGCGTGGCACTCCCCCACAACGCTATAACGAAGCAATCTTTGCCGTGGCTATACCGAACAGTGACAAAAAAGAAGGGAGGCGTCAACCTCCCTTCTTTCTTTCCTCTTACGCCACCACCTCGGCTTCGGCCACGGCGGTGAAGGTCAGCCCTTCGGGGCCACGGTCCACCCGGATGGTGTCGCCTTCCTTGAACTCGCCCGCAAGGATTTGCATCGCTAATGGGTCTTGCAGTTCGCGCTGGATGGCGCGCTTCAGCGGGCGGGCGCCAAAGTCGGGGTCGTAGCCCACTTCGGCCAGGTATTCCTTCGCCGCATCGCTGACTTCCAGTTTGAAGCCGCGGCTTTCCAGCAGTTGGTTCAAACGCCGCAGTTGGATGTCCACAATCTGCAC
>JALVOR010000106.1 GCA_027026295.1 Anaerolineales bacterium
GTGTGGCATAATTGGTCATTGGAGGGGCTTCCTTTCAAATCTGCCGCTAACAGTTTGAAGAGGATACCCCTCTTTCTCTTTTTAATCGTGATAATGTCTAATGCTGTCGCGAGAAAGATTACATAAACCCATTTTTGCCATACAGGGGCGTTAGTAGTTCGCTTGAAGGCTCTATACAGAAAATATGTACCTGCTAATGCAACCAGTAAGGATAACAAATGCAAAAACCACATAAAAATCCCCTTTGCCCAACGCTTGGCGGGATGGCATCCCGCCCCCCATGTCATTGCGAGCCGCCCCTCGCTACGCTCGGCGCAGGCTCCGGCGGCGTGGCAATCCCCCACAACACCACAACGGAGATTGCTTCGCTCGCTGATGCTCGCTCACAATGACATCACGGAGAGTTCTCCTTTCTAAGCAGACGTGTTGAACAATTGCCCTGCCTCACTTTTTACCCGAAAAAATCCGCGGTCATCCGTCCTTATCCGCGTGCATCCGCGGCCTACCCCTTTACCTGCGCGAACAACACCTCCGGCTTCCTGCGAAACGCCTCTAACGGCAATTCTCCCGTGGTGAGCGCCTGAAGGGTTTGGGTGAGGGCGCGGTTGACGGGGGTAGGCACGCTTAGGCGCTCGCCATAGCGCACCACCGCGCCGTTGAGCGCGTCTACTTCGGTTTGGCCGCGCCCGCCGTGCAGATCGATGTGAAACGAGGGCATTTTGCCGCCCCGCCCGCTGCCGACCACTTTTTGCAGCAGCGGTTTTTGCATGAAAAAGGGCAGGTGGCGTGCCGCCCATGCCAGTTTGCTCACCGAGGCGCCGGGCAGGTCAACCACGGGCAGGGCGAGGGCGTCCATCACGGCTAAGGCTTCCCGCAGTTGAGCGATTTCCAGGCGGGCAAGGCGAGGGTGGGCGAAGATTTCCGCTGGGGGCATATCCAGAATGGCAGAAGTGGCGTTACCCAACAGGTTGGTGAGTAGTTTTGACCATTTCATGGCGTTCCCGTTGGCGTATAACCTGACCGTGACATCCGCGGCCCGCAATGCGGCGGCCAACGGCTCGGCCAGGGGGTGCCCGGCAGCCAGTCCTACGCCGCGGGCGCGTTCCACGGTGGCTTGCCCCGGCGCGCGCCGCGCCACCGCGGTGGTGACGGTGCCTGCCAGCACCCTGCCTTCCCCCAGAAAATCGGCCAGCACGGTTTCGGCTTCCACGCCGTTTTGCAGGCATACCACCGGCGGGAATGCTTCTCGCCACGGGGCGATGCTTTCCAGAAAGGCGGGGGTGTGGTAGGTTTTCAGCGCCAGCAGGGCGGCGTCGTAGGTGCCGTTTTCCAGCGCCTCGGCGGGGGAAGTCGCTACCTGCGGTGCGGCAATGCGGCGCGTTTCGCCCGCAGCGGTGGTCAGGCTCAGGCCGTGTTCCCGCAAATGGGCCGCGGTAGCCGGGCGGGCGAGGAAGGTGACTCCCTGCCCGGCGTGAGCCAGATTGACGCCCAGATAGGTGCCGATGGCACCTGCGCCGATGACGAGATAGTGCATGGTTTCCTCACACACAGGGGAAGTCGCCCTCCTCGGCGCGGTTGCACAGGCGGGATGCCCAGCGCGGCGTGAATGACCATGTTGAGGATGCCGCCGTGGGAAACCACCAGATAGCGACCGGGCGGGTTTTCCAGCAGCCGCCGCAGGGCTTCTCCCGCCCGCTGGTGAACATCCCACAGGCTTTCGCCGGTGCTGCCCACGGGGTGGTAAAGCGAGGTTGGGCTGGCGTCTTTGGGGGAAGCGGCAAAGGGCAGGCCGGTCAATTCGCCTTTGTCGCGCTCCTTCCAGATGTCATCGTAGAGAATGTCTTCTTCGGGATATCCCAATATGGCGGCGACGATGCGGGCGGTTTCCGCGGCGCGTTTCAGCGGGCTGGCGAAAATGCGCTCGAAACGCACCTGCTGCGCTTGCCATGCCTCGGCGAGATGTTGTGCCTGGGCGCGCCCGCGCACCGTCAGCGGGAAATCGGCTTGCCCCTGATGAATCTGTTGGGAGTTGCCTTCCGATTCGCCGTGGCGCAAAAGGACGAGGATGTATTTTGGTGTTGCCATGCTGTGATGATAACACAAATTTTTGAGGCGTTACTTTGTTGCCTCGTTGCCTCGTCGCTTCGTCGCTTGGTGTCTCAAAAATCCGCGTCCATTCGTTTTATTCGTGTTGTCCGCGGTCCATTGCAGTGGGCGCGGTGTTATAATCGGGCACATGAAACGCAAGTATGTGCAATGGAAACCGATTTGGCTGGCGCTGTTCGTGGTTGCCGTGTTGCTGTGGACGGCGCAGGCCGCCGTTGCCGGGCGGGCGGCAGCCTCGATAGAGCCTACCCCCATTCCCACGGTGACGGGCACGCCCACGGGCCCCATGGTGGTGGTGCTGGGCGGCGGCAACCCACAGGTGAACGTGCGCGCCGGCCCCAGCAGCCGTTGGCCGATCATTGGCGTGCTCATTGTGGGCGAGCGGGTACCAGCCATTGGGCGCACACCCGCGGGCGAGTGGATCAAAATCGTCTACCCCGGTTCGCCCGACGGCACGGGCTGGGTGTATGCTTACGTCGTGCGGCTGGAAGGCGGCGAATTGCCCATTGTTGAGCCGCCCCCGACCCCCACGCCCGCGACCACGCCCACCGTTGACCCGACGCTGGCGGCGCAATTTTTGGTGGATGTGCCGCCCACGCGCTTGCCGACCTTTACCGCCCCACCGCCGCTGGCAGTGCCGACGTTTGTGCAGGTTGCGCCTGCGACGGCTGGCTTCCCCAGCGCACTGATCATCATTGGTTTGCTGGCGCTGGGCGTGTTCGGTATGATGGTTTCGTTCTGGCAGAGGCGGTAGCGATGGCGCTTGCTGGTGTGGTGCTGTTGAGCATTCTGGCGGGCATGGTGGTGAATTACGCCGCCGATGTGCTGCCGCGGCGCAGCGGCGGCAAACCGGTGTGCATGTTCTGTGGGCAGCCCATGCCGTGGGGCGCGTATTTTCGCTGGTGGCAGCCCTGTCCCCATTGTGGAAGGCGGCGCTGGCGGCACGGTGTGGTGCTGGCGCTCATGGCGGCAGTGGGTGCATGGCTGTGGCTTTCGCCGCTGAAGTGGGGCTTTTGGCCGGTGTGGGGGCTGACGGTTTACGCCCTCGCCGTCATCGTGATGGATGTGGAGCACCGCCTGATTTTGCATTCCGTGAGCGGTTTTGGCGCGCTGCTGGGACTTGTGCTGGGCGTGTGGCGGCACGGCTGGCTTCCCACGCTGTGGGGCGGGCTGTTCGGTGCAGGGGTGATGTTGGCGTTGTTCTTTTTGGGCAACGGTTACGTGCTGTGGAAAGCCCGACGCGCTGGCGAGCCGCCGCCGGAAGAGCCTGCCCTGGGTTTTGGCGACGTGACCCTGATGGGGGTGCTGGGATTGTTGTTGGGGTGGCCCGGCGCAGCCGCAGGGCTGGCGCTGGCAATTTTGCTGGGCGGGGCTTTCAGCATCCTGTTCCTGCTCTATGGCCTGGTGCGCTGGCGTCGCCTTGTGATGGATGCTTACCTGCCCTATGGGCCGTTTTTGATGTTGGGGACATTGCTGGCAATTTTGATGGCGAAGTAAAGCGAACTGCAGAGACCCCCGAAGTTGAAAATACGGCATGGCCATAAAACAACAACGGAGAGGAACGAAGCCTCTCCGTTGCTGTTACGGTTGATGTGCCCGGGCAAAATCAGATGCTGATAACGACGTTGTTGTAGAGATTGCCTGTGGTTCTCCCGAAGATGGTAACGATGGCGACGAGGATGATGACGACAAGCAAAAGCAACATGGCATACTCGATTAATCCTTGACCTTTCATGATGTTTATGGCTCTCCTTGCTTTGCTGGGTTGATAAATTAGAGACGGTCGATCTGGGCTTTGAGTTGCGCCATTTTGGCAGACGTTTCTTGCAGTTTCTGGTGCAATTCGAAAGCCCGCTTGTGTTCCGCACGCACGAACCGCACATAAGGGGCCATGGCTGCTTCGATTTGCGCGAGGTTGGCCTGCATGGTGTCTTCGAATTGGGAACGCAGGGTGTGGGTGAGGGAACGCCGCAGTTGGGCGACTTTACGGTGCATTTCGGCGGTGGCCTGTTTGCGCCGCGCGGGGATGACGAACAGCCCCAACACGGCGACGAAACTGGCGGCGGCAATGCCGGTGATGTCGGCGGTCATGGTGGTGGCAATGGCGGTAATCACTGCCCCGAGGCCAATGGCACCCACTTCCAGCGCCGCGGCAGCCGCGACGGCTGCCTGGGTGCCTTCAGCCAGTGCCTGGGCTTCCTTCTCGCGATCGTAACTTTCTACCACGCTTTGCGCCCGCCGCCCGACGCTTTCCACCAGCCGCTCGCGGTCGTAGCGGAAACCGGTGGGGGCTTCCAGCATTTGCCCTTCGTACTTTTCCCGGTGTTGCGCCAGGTGCTCGCGCACTGCCTGCCATTGCCGCAGGTCGGCTTCTACCATCCAGTCGATGATTTTTTCCACCTTGGCTTCAATTTGCTGCGGCGCGTCGCCCACGACGTGCTTCTGGAATTCTTCTTTGATGCGCTTCTTGTTGAAGAGGTCGATCACCCGCCCCAGGCGGATGGTTTCCTCGAAGTAATCCCGCGCCCGCTGCTCCATTTCCAGCAAGATGTTGTCGATTTCGGCCATGCGCAGTTCGAAGCCGCGCTGCATGTCGGCTTTGTATTCTTCCAGTTGGCGCTCGACGCGCGCGATGACGGCGCGGTCTTCTTCCAGCACGGCAAGTTCTTTGGCGAGGCTCTCGCTGTGTTCCTGCGCCAGCCGCATGCCCACGCCTAAGGGGTTGAGCAGTTTCAGGCGGATGCGCTCGGTCTGGTCGAGGGTGTCGCGAATGTAGGTTTCCAGCGGCTCGAAGCGGCTGGCTTCCCACAGCGGTTTTTCGCCCTGCTTCGCCCGCAGCGCCAGTTTGGCGCTCACGGGGAAGACTTCGGGGTTGGTGCCCAGCAGCAGGCGGGCGTTTTCGCTCACGAAAGCAATCACCTGTTCCAGGTCTTCGGCGCGTTCCAGCAGGTCGGCTTTGTTGATGACCAGCACGATTTTCTTGCCCCAGGCGCGCAGTTTTTCCAGGAAAGCGCGCTCGCTTTCGCTGAAGGGGCGGTCGGCAGAGGTGACGAAGAGCACCAGGTCGGCGCGCGGGGCGAAGCGTTGGGTAATCAGTTCGTGCTCGCGAATGATGGCATTGGTGCCGGGGGTGTCTACAATGCTCAGGTCGCGCAGCAAATCCGCCGGTGCGGTGATTTCCAGCAGGTGATCGCTGAGAGGCTTGTGGGCAAGGGCTTCGCCATAGCGCAGGAGGTTGACCTGGGTGGTGGTGGGGGTGACGCCTTCCTTGAGCACGGGCTGCCCTAACAGGGCGTTGATGAGGGCGCTTTTGCCGGCGTTGAATTCGCCTACGACCACGATGAGAAAGAAGTCGTCCAGTTGCAGGATGGATTCTTCGAGGGTCTGGCGCGCTTCGGCGCTGATGCCTGCCTGCAAGAGGGCTTCGCGCAGGTCGCTGAGCAGGGCGCGCTCTTCTTGCAGCAGATCGTCGGGCTTGTGTTTGAAGAAGGGCATGGGAATCTCCGTGTCAGGTGTTTCGGCTGTGCAGCCAGGTTAGCAGGCGGTCGGTTTCCCAGGCGTTGATGACGTTTTCGGGGGAAGCCCAGCCGCGGCGGGCGGTGAGTACGCCGTAGAAGAGATTGTCGAAATCGGCGGGGCGATGGGCGTCGGTGTTGATGCTGACGGGAATGCCCCGGGCAATGGCCTGCTGTACCAGGTGGTCGGGAAGGTCAAGACGGCGGGGGTGGGCGTTGATTTCCAGCGCCACGCCGTGCTCGGCGGCCGCGGCCAGCACGGCTTCCCAGTCCAGGTCGGCGCCAGGGCGGTGAGGCAGCAGCCGCCCCGAGGGGTGGCCGATGATGTCCACGTGCGGGTTGCGGATGGCGCTCAACAGGCGGGCGGTGATGCGCTCGCGCGGCTGGCGCAGCGAGGTGTGCAGGGA
>JALVOR010000107.1 GCA_027026295.1 Anaerolineales bacterium
CCTTGCGCCATTATCTCGCCCAGCCCACCATAACCCTCGCAGCAACTGCGTAACTCCTAATAAGTATAGAAAAATTACAGCAAAAGACAAGAGGCTGTTTTTTGGAAAACGCTCAAGCCAAAAAACTGCGGAGCGCGTTTCGTTGACACAATGTGTCATCTTAAGTATAATTGGCAAGCCCCAGCGCGACGCGCAGGGGTAAAGTTTTGTTGTCCAAACAAGGGCTGTTTTAGCCTAACCCCAACTTCCCCGCGGCGCGGCCCCTATTGCGGCGGCGGTAGCGGTGAAGTGAAGTCGGAGGATCGTATGCAATATGCCATTGTCGAAAGCGGCGGCAAGCAATATAAGGCCGTCCCTGGCGGCACCATTGAGGTTGACCGCCTGCCGCATGCCGAAGGCACCCAGATTGAATTAGAACGGGTGCTGCTGGTAGCCAATGGTGACGAGGTGCAGGTGGGAACGCCTACTGTACCTGACGCCAAGGTGAAGGCTACCGTGGAGAAGCATTTCAAGGGCCGCAAGGTTATTGTGTTCAAGTACATCCCGCGCGAGCGCTATCGCCGGCGCGGCGGCCATCGTCAGCAATACACCCGCTTGCGCATTGACGCGATTGAGGCCTGAGGAGGAGTGAATCATGGCTCATAAAAAAGGTGGCGGTTCCAGCCGCAATGGTCGCGACAGTCAATCGAAGCGCCTCGGCGTCAAGAAGTATGGCGGCGAGCAGGTGCGTGTGGGTAATATTCTGGTGCGCCAGCGCGGCACGAAAATCAAGCCCGGCCGCAATGTCGGTGTGGGTAGTGACTACACTTTGTTTGCGCTGGTGGATGGGGTCGTGCAGTACGAAACCATCCGCGATGGGCAAAAACGTGTCAGCGTTGTGCCATTTTCCGAAAACTAAAGCCGCAGATGCTCTGCGGATGACTTGAGAGGAAGTTGCGATGAAAAAGGGTATTCATCCCCAATATTACTATGACGCAAAGGTGATCTGCGCTTGCGGCAACACGTGGACTACCGGCGCAACTGTGCCCGTGGTGCATACCGATGTCTGCTACAAGTGCCATCCGTTCTTCACCGGCGAACAGCGCATTGTGGACACCGAAGGCCAGGTGGAACGCTTCAAGAAACGCCTGGAGCAGTTCGAGCGCTACAAACAGGAACAGGAAGCCAAGGAAGCCGCCCGTATTTCGCCCGAGCGTCCGCTGACGGACTTTGGCCTCAGCCAGCGCGCTGTCAGCGCCCTGGAAAAGGCTGGCGTTGTGACAGCAGGGCAGGTCATTGAGAAACTGGCAGAAGGCGCTCAGGCGCTCCTGGATATCGACGGTTTCGGTAGCAAATCGCTGATTGACCTGAAGAAGGCTCTGCGCCGCGAGGGCTATGCGCTACCTGAGGAAAACTGATTCCAAAGGCAGTAAACAACAACAAAAAAAGCCACCCAATGCTGGGTGGCTTTTTTTGTTGCGTAGCAGGATACTTTAGATGTTTCGTATAGCATATTCGTATAGCGTTTTTAGGAATACTTGGCGCTCCTCCTGGGAGCGTTTCTCCCCAGGATATGCCCTGTTTTTAGGGGAACTTTAGGGGAACTCGGCAAATGCAATTGCCTGTCCTTGCTGTCCTTGCGGGGGCTTGACGAGTAAAAAGAAAAGAAACGAAACAGCGCAGCAAAAGCAGCAGGCGGAATGGTTTGAGGCTTGTGGCTGCTTCCATTGCTCGAGGTTGACGGAGAGTAGCGAGTTGCGAATGATGGAAATGCCTTGTCCCCAAATCCCAAATTTCTAAAAACTAAGGAAGGAAAGACGCCCTGAAGAAAACAGGTTTTGCGTCTTCCTCGCGGCAAAAGGTTGTGTGGTTGTGCGAGAGCGACTGTTGCGTTGCTTTCTAACCCCATCGGATAGCCTTATCGGCGCTTTTATATGCTTGCAATAATAGCAGTTATCAAAAGCATAACGCGGGACTTGGGAAGATTGGGGGCTGCCGTTGTTTTCTCTTCCCCTTCTCTCTTTTTGGAATACAGCAAAATTCTTACAGCGTTGACCCTTCGTCGCTTTGCAGGGCGGCTTTCAGGTCGGGCAAAATTTCCTCGGTGGCTTCTTTCCCCCATGCAATGATATCATCCACGTAATCGTAACCTGAAATGACCGTGATGTATGGCGGAATTTGCGGGTGCAGCAGAAAATCGGGCGGGTACTGTTGCAGGCGTTCCAGGCTGTGCACGCGAATGACCAGATTGAGCGCGTCGCCCAATGTTTCGATAACACCGCCGATGGTTTGCGCGATCAGTCGCTTGTGCGCCAGATATTGCCAGAACGAGGCGGTGTTGTCCGAATATACGTCCACGCCGATGACGACATCGGCGCCCATTTGCCGGGCAACGTTGACCGGCAAATTATTGAGCAAGCCGCCATCCACCAGCCGCATCCCATTTTGCTCCACTGGCGCCAGCAACCCCGGAATGGACAATGTAGCCCGCACCGCGGGTGCGAGGCAACCTTCGCTGAGGTGGATTTCCCTGCCGCTGTTGAGATCAACAGAAACCAGTGTTAGCGGAATGCGCAAATCCTCGAACCGCCGTTCTCCCAGAAAGTCCTTGACCCACTGCTCCACCTGCTTGCCGTGCAACAAGCCTTTGCGCGGCGGCGCACCGCGGCGGCGCATGCCGATGTCGACCATCCGCAGCAACCCACGCAGCCCCATTGCCTTGGTGCGGGCAATTTCCGCCATTTCATCGGGGCTCACCCCCGCAGCGTAACCGGTGGCGATCACGCCGCCCATGCTGGTGCCGGTGATGTAATCGATCTCGATGCTGGCTGCGGCGAGGGCTTGCAAAACGCCAATGTGCGCCAAACCGCGAGCTCCTCCCCCACTCAGGGCGAGGCCCACGCGCTTTCGTTGTTTTGCTTTCATGGGGTATACGCAAGACTATACGAAATACACCGGCGACTGCAAGAAAACAAAAACAGGGCAGGACCTTTGCCCCACCCTGTTTACTGAGACGTTATTTGCCGCCGAATTGCTGGGCTGCCTGTAGCAGTGCCTGGACGACCACTTTGGCCGATTCGGCCCGGTGGGGCGTCTGCCCTACCCCACTGGCAGCGGCCAGGGCGTTGAGCGCGGCTTCCGTCGTGCTGCCGCCGCTCTGGGAAGTCTGCAGGAACGCGCTGCCAGCGCGAAGCACGTCGCCCATGTCAAGGCCGTCGCTCAGGCCACCGCCCTGCTGCCCGCCGCCCATGAGCGCGCCCAGCAGTCCCATCATCCCGCCGGCGCCGGTTTCCTGTTGAGGCTGCTGCGGTTGCTGTTGCTGGCCACCACCGGCCAGCGCTCCCAACAGACCACCCAACATATCGGCAGCGCCGCCGGATTGCTGTTGCGCAGGCGGTTGTTGCTGGCCGCCTTGCTGGGCAGCCCCCAGCAGTGCGTTGATGAGCAAAGGCAAAGTCTGCTGCGTAAGCGGTTTTCCCTGCAATTGCTGCGCGCCCTGCGCCATGGTTTGGGCATAAGCCTGTGCCGTGCCGGTCTGCTTTTGACTCAGCAGGCGGCTCGCCATCGAGAGGATGCCCGCGGCGTCCAGATTGGGGTTTTCCTTGGCAACCTGCGTCACCAGTTGGAAAACCTCGATCACATGGTCGCCGTGGTCGTGGTTGTAAGTGTCGGCGCCGTTCAGGTCATCACGCTTCTGGTTGAGCGTTTGGGTAACGAAATCGAAAAGTTGCGCTAAATTCAGTTGCTCGGTCATGCGGTGTTATCCTCTATTTAGCCCAACTTCGGGATCTTCAGTTCCTGGCCTGGGAAAATCTTGGAAGCATCCTTGCCAATGACATCGAAATTGGCTTTGTGGATTTCCGTCCACAGGGCAGCGTTACCGTAGTATTTCAGGGCAATCGCGCTCAGGGTGTCGCCGGACTGCACCACATGGGTGGTGGGCAGCGCCGGGCGTTCTTCTTTCTTTCCCTTCTCTGCCATCATTTCGAGGGCTTCGCGCGCCTTTTTCTGCTGTTCGGCTTTCTTTGCAGCCTCTTCGCGGGCGCGCGCTTCCTGATTTTCCTTGATGCGCTTGCGGTCTTCCGCGAGGCGGCGTTCGAACTCGCTTCGGGCGTCTTTGGTGGACATATTTCCTCCTTCTCGCATGGTTAAAAGTATTAATTCCCGCAAAAACTTGCGTGTTTTCATTATATCACAAGAACCCCGCCCGAGTTGGTGTAAAATTCATCTGGAAACGCCGCGCCCTCAACCAACACACGGAGCATTCCCATGCCTTTCGTCCTTTTCGATATCGACGGCACGCTGATCGACCATCGCTTCCACATTTGGAAGGGCCTGATGGCCTACTACCGCACTCATGGCCGCAAGGCGCTGCAGCACGCGGCCTTTCTGGGGGCGCATTACCCGCTGTTTGGCCTGCGGAAGGCCGGGCTGCTGAGCGAGCGCGCCTTCCGCCGCCGCTGGGCGGGCGATTTGGGCTGGTATTTTCGCGGGGAAACCACCGCCGCGCTGGACGAGGCAGGCCGCTGGGTTGCCGAGGTGTATTTAGCCCCGGCGTGGCGTCCCGAAACCCGCCAGCGGCTGCGCGCCCATCTGGAAAACGGCGACACGGTGGCGCTGGTTTCTGCCGCCCCGCAGCCCTTGGTGGCCGCCATCGCCCGCCATTTGGGCGTGCCCCATGCCGTGGGCACCCGCTTCGCGGTCAAAAACGGGCGCTACACCGGCAGGGTGGTGCCGCCGGTGGCATTGGACGACCAGAAACTCGCCCTCGCGCAGGCTCATTTTGCCGCCCAGGGCACCCCGCTCAGGCTGGAAGACGCCGCCGCCTACGCCGATTCCATCACCGACCTGGCGCTGCTGGAAGCCGTGGCCCGCCCCGTGGCCGTGCACCCCGACGACGCGCTGCGCGCGGTTGCCGAGCAGCGGGGGTGGGAAATCGTCGGGTAATCGGATCGTCGAATTGAGGAAAAAACACAGAATACACAGAGAAAGTGCGGAGAACACAGAAGGTTTTCCTTGCGCCTTTACCTCCTTTGCGCCTCTGCGTTGACCTCTTTGTGTTCTTTGCTCCTTCTGCCCCAAAATTATGCTAAACTGAAACCACCACAACCCTCAATCCCTCAATCCCTTAATCCCCCAACCCCTTGGTACTTCCCCATGCCCTCACCTACCCAAAACCTCCGCTCCACCCTCACCCTCCTCCTCAAAGCCTTGGGCGCGGCGGGCGCGCCTGGCGGCGAAGTGGCCGCCGACGCGGTGGAGGCCGTTGCCGACCGGTTGGACGCGCGCCAGGCGCGGCAAGCCCTGCAGCGCGCTCTGGCCGATGCCGAAAAAGCCTTCCGCGCCGACGCTCGCGGCCGCGGCTGGGCCGACCTTGCCGACGCGGTCCTCCAACTGCCCATCCACAATCTGCCCGCCTTTGAGGCCGCGCTGCGCGACGCCCTCGCCGCGGGCGACCCCGCGGCCCTGCACGCCGAACTCACCCGCCAACTCACCGCCATCTACGGCAGGGAAGACGCCGAAGCCGTCGCCGAAGCCGCCCGCCTGTACGCGGCGCGTGTGGTTGACGCCGTCTGGAGCGTCCCGGCCTTCCGCAATGCGGCGCGCGACATCCTCTTTCGCCAGCAGCACGAAGCCCTGCAGCGCCTGATTGCGCTGGTAGAGCGCCTCCCCCGCTGGTGGCGGCTCACCCCCGCACTCCAGCCCCGGCCCAAGAGCGCCTTAGTGGTCGGCGAGCGCCGCGACATCCCCCTCACCGCGCTCAAAGCCCCGGTGCGTTTAGTGCCCTTCGTGGGCCGCGAGCGCGAGCGGGATGACCTGAAGGCCTGGGCGAAGGCGTTGGCAGAGGCCCCCGCCCGCTCCGGCCTGCGCGTGGTCACCGGCCCGGGCGGCATGGGCAAAACCCGCCTGGCGGTGGAAACCGCCGCCGCCCTGCGCGCCGAGGGCTGGGAAGCCTTCTTCCTGCCCCCGGACCCCCTGCGGGGCGCGGCCGACCCGGCCCACCTCAAC
>JALVOR010000108.1 GCA_027026295.1 Anaerolineales bacterium
ACCCAGCCCTCCCCCCTTTGCAGTGGGCTTTTCGCTCCTTCCCAAAAGTGACAAGTGTAACTACTTCGCCGCCTTCCGTTGTATTATGATAAGGAGGGTAGCAAAATCAAGCGACAAACCGTTCATGCGGTTCATCACTTTCCGTTGAGAAGAGGAGGCAACAAATGGCAAAAGTATCCATCATCGGCGCAGGCATGACCGGCTCGACCACCGCCCACTGGCTGGCCGAGCGCGAAATCGCCGACATCGTTTTGGTGGACATCATTGAAGGCATGCCCCAGGGCAAGGCGCTGGACCTGACCGAAGCCATGCCCGTGGTGGGCAAAGACGTGAGCGTGTTCGGCAGCAACGATTATGCCGACACCAAAGGTTCCGACATCGTCATCATCACCGCTGGCTTGCCCCGCAAGCCCGGCATGAGCCGCGACGACCTGCTGGTGACCAACGCCAAAATCGTGGCCGATGTCGCCCGCAAAACCTTTGAGCAGTCCCCCGACGCCATCTTCATCGTGCTCACCAACCCGCTCGATGTGATGACCTACCTCACCTGGAAAGTTACCGGCGTGCCCTCGCACCGCGTGGTCGGTCAGGCTGGCATCCTCGACTCGGCCCGCATGCGCGCCTTCGTGGCCATGGAAACCGGCGTGAGCGTGGAAAACATCAACTGCTACGTCCTCGGCGGCCACGGCGACGACATGGTGCCCCTCACCCGCCACTCCAACATTGCGGGCGTGCCCCTGAACAAATACCTGCCCAAGGACAAACTCGACGCCATCGTCGAGCGCACCCGCAAGGGCGGCGGCGAAATCGTCGGCCTGCTGAAGAAAGGCAGCGCCTTCTACGCTCCCTCGGCGGCGTTAGCGCAAATGGCCGAAGCCATCATCAAAGACAAGCACCTCATCGTGCCCGCCACTTCCTACCTGGACGGCGAATATGGCATGCACGACATCTTCGTTGGCGTGCCCACCATGCTTGGCCGCAAGGGTGTGGAAAAGGTCATCGAATACGAACTCAACGACGAAGAAATGGCCGCCTTCCAGAAATCGGCCAACCACGTGAAATCCAACGTCGCCAAACTCTCCGAGTTTGGCCTGCTATAAACCACGAGCCAGGGAAGGGTTTGCGAAAGCCCTTCCCTGTTTCATCATAACCCTGAGGAGGTTACCCCCATGTTGCTCAAAGAACGGCTTGAAAGCATCATCCCTTCGTGGCGTGACCGCCAGCGCAAACTGGCGAAGGAACACGGCGATGTGGTCATCGACCAGGTGCACATGCGCCAGGTCCTTGGCGGCATGCGCGGCGTGAAATCGCTGGTAACCGACATTTCCTATGTCGACCCCTACGAAGGCATCCGCTTCCGCGGCCACACCATCCCCGAAGTGCTGGAAAAACTGCCCAAGCCCTCTGAGGATGCCATGCCTTACGTCGGTGGCCTCTACTGGCTGCTGCTGGTCGGCGACTTCCCCACCGAAGAGGAAGCCCTCTCGGTGGAAGCCGAATGGAAGAAACGCCGCGACGTGCCTGCTTACGTCTTCGACGTCCTGAAAACCTTCCCCGCCGACGCGCACCCCATGGCACTCTTTGCTGCCGCCGTGCTGGCGCTGGAGCCTGAATCGGTCTTTGCCAAACGCTACAAGGAAGGCATGAAAAAGACCGAATACTGGGAGCCGATGCTGGAAGACGCCCTCAGCCTGACTGCCAAACTGCCCACCATCGCGGCGTTCATCTACCGCCTGAAATACAAGGGCGGCGACATCATCGCCCCCGACCCCGACCTGGACTGGGGCGCCAACTTCGCGCACATGATGGGCGTGGAAAACCCCAAGTACAAGGACCTCAGCCGCCTGTACTTCATCCTGCACTCCGACCATGAAAGCGGCAATGTCAGCGCCCACACCACCTACCTGGTTTCCTCGGCGCTTTCCGACATCTACTACTCCTTCTCCGCTGCCATGGACGGCCTAGCCGGCCCGCTGCACGGCCTGGCAAACCAGAACTGCCTCTACTGGCTCAAGGGCGTGATGGACGAATTCGGCGGCGTGCCCACCCACGAGCAGATGCGCAAATATGCCTGGGATACGCTCAACAGCGGTCAGGTCATCCCCGGCTACGGCCACGCGGTGCTGCGCCGCACCGACCCGCGCTACAAGGCGCAATTCGAGTTCGCCCTGCAGCATATGCCCGAGTTCCCCCTCTTCCAGACCGCCAAGGTGGCCTACGAGGTCATCCCCGACGTGCTGAAGGAACACGGCAAGGCCAAGAACCCGTGGCCCAACGTGGACGCCCTGAGCGGCACCCTGCAGCAGTACTACGGTGTGACGGAATCCGACTTCTATACCGTGATGTTCGGCGTAGGCCGCGCCCTCGGCGTAACCGCCAACACGGTTTGGGCTCGCGCCCTCGGCCACCCCATCGAGCGCCCCAAATCGGTGACCACCGCCATGCTGGAAGAAGAAATCAAGTAACCTTTGCTTCCTCTGCAGCGACAAAAACGCTCCCCCTGCCCATTTCAGGCAGGGGGAGTTTTTGTTCGTCATTCGTGCGCAACGGCTCAGCCCCAAGAAAACAGGCCGCCGACGCGGATAGCAGCAGATGTACGCCAATTTTTTAGCAGGCCAACGACCGCTCTGCACCCCCTACCCAGGCATGAACAGCGGATAATCGTAGAGCGGCTCATAAGTGCAGCGGCAGCCTCTTTCGTGCGAGCAGCCTTCCACGGGCAAAGCCGGCACCTCGTCCTTGGCATACGTGCCCGCCGTCGCCAGGCAAACCGGGCAGGCATCGGCGGCAACCACCACGCGAATCGCCTTCACCCGCGGGTTTTCCCTGTAGCGCTTCAACGCCACCGCGCGGGTACTGAATTCCCGCAAATCAGCGCCGCACCTCACGCAGTGGGTGGCAGTGTCGGGCGATTGCGCGCGACATTTGCTGCAAATCTGCATCTGTGACCTCCTCAGGGCAATCTCACCAACCAGGCGCATTTTACCACAAAGCCCTTTCGCTGCTGTGTGCCAGGTGTCACTTTCTGCCGCCGTAACTGTTCAGCCTTCGGAAAACAGCCCGCGGATGAATTACGGATAGACGCGGATTTAACGCAAAGACGCAGAGAGCGTTGTCAATCTGGCACGGCGTTACTTCGGATTCCGCGCATTGACGAAGTAACGCTTCACAAATTGCTCCGTTTCTGTGTTTTCAGTGGCATTTCTGTGCCTTCCGCGGTTTTCTGTCTGCGGCATCTGCAATTCCTCTTTGCCAGGGCTGAACAGTTACAAAAACAAGGCGTGGCATGCAGCCCTGCAAAGGCTTTATGTTTTCTTTCCCAACACCTTGTAAATGCCCACGGCCTGGGTCTTCCCCTTCAAATAGGCCGATTCCACGAATTCCAGTTCGAAGGCATCTTCCACCAATGCTGCCGTGCGGTCGTCGATCAAAATCGGCCAGTGGTAACGCTTGGTGGCATCTTGCAAACGGGCAGCAAGGTTGACGCGGTCGCCGATGACGGTGTAGTTCAGACGGTCTTCCGGCCCCAGCAAGCCCACGAACACCTCGCCCGTGCTGACGCCGATGCCAATGTCGAAATCCTCGGGCAAAGGCAGTTTGCCCCGCCACCTTTCTTTGAACGCCCGCAAGGCTTCCTGCATGGCAAGGGCGGCTTCCACGGCTTGTTTGGGGTGGTTGGGCAGGGGCAGCGGCGCGCCGAAAAACGCGAGAATCGCGTCGCCTTCGTATTTATCCACCGTACCGCCATAGCGGTGGATGACCGCCGTCATGGCTTCCAGATAGGGGTTGAGCAGCGAAACCACATCCTCGGGCGCAAGGCTTTCGGCAAGGGTAGTGAAATCGCGGATGTCGGAAAACAGAATTGAGAGGTTGGCGCGGCGGTTGAGGGCGCTCAGGTCTTCCACTTCCAGCAGGCGTTCCACCATGGCGGGCGAAATAAAGCGGGAAAACAACTGCCGCACACGGCGCTTTTCCATTTCCTCCACCACGGCGCGTTCCACCGAAGGGAAAAACACCCCAAAAAGCAGGGTCAGGGCAGGGCCGCCCACAGGCAGCCACAAACCGCCGTGCACAAACACAAGATACACCGCCGCCAGATAGCCAAGCACACCGCCCACCACCAGTAACAATTGCTTCCACACGGCGCGCACGGTGAGCACGCCCCACGCCACCGTGACTGCCACAACAGTGAGCAACCACGCCACCCACAGCGGGGCGTGGCGCAGGTAACGGGCGTGAATCAGGGTTTCTACCGCGTTGGCGGTGATTTCCACCCCCGCCGTGCGTTTGGTTGCAGAAAAAGGGGTGGGGTAAAGGTCTTGCAGCGTCAGCGCGGTGGCGCCCAACAGCACAATTTTGTCCCGGAAAGCATCGGGGTGTTCGCGCAGTACATCGCCTTCGGCCACGCTCACCGCGGAATAAGTCGGGAAAGTGCCCGCGGGGCCGTAAAAATTCACCAGCAGTGAGCCGTTTTCCAGCGGCACGCGCTGCCCGGCAAAATTCACCCCTTCGGGCGACGGGTTTTGCGGCGGCGACACGCCCATGCGCCTGGCTGCGAGGTAAAACGCCCAGTTATAGAAAATCTCGCCGTTGAAAGTGGTGTAAGCGGGCAAACGGCGCAACACGGCATCCTCATCAAGCACCATGGGCGCAATGCCCAAGGCATCGGCCTGTGCGCGCAGTTCCGGCCATGGCTGCGCCAAAGTTTCCGCGCCGCCCTGCTCGAAACGCAACACCGGCAACACCACATACGGAGCACGCGCCACCGCTTCTGCCAGCGCCTGGTCGCCCGCGGGGTCGTCGCTGCGCTCGGAAAGCAAGACATCTACCCCCACAGCCTGCGGCTCGCCCGCGGTAATGGCATCCACGATTTTTGCCAGATATGCCCGCGGCCACGGCCACTGATAGCCCGTCCAGGCAAACGAGGCATCGTCGATTGCCACAATCACCACATCTTGCGGCGGCGGGGAGACGTGCAAGCGCATGAGGAAATCCTCGGTTGCCAGATCCACCCGCAGGAGCGGCGTCATCCTTCCGGGCAGGCGCCCGATGGTTTCCAGCCCCAAGAAAAGCACCACCAACACCCCCAAAATGGTCAGGCTGAAAAACCGGCGTTTGCCGCGGCTGCGGCCTCGAAATTGGTTCATGCGAGCCTCACTGAAACACCTGAGACAAGAACATTTGACACCGGCACATGACACTGAAACACACGGCACCGGAACACTTCATTAGCATACCCCATCTTGCGCCAGAAGCCAAGCGGTTTTCGGCATCCCATGCTATAATCTGCCCAGCCGCGCAGCGGCAAACTCTGGCAGGAGGTACGCGTCCATGTACAAAACACACACCTGCGGCGAACTACGCGCCGAGCACGTTGGTCAGGAAGTTACCCTTGCAGGCTGGGTTCACCGCCGCCGCGACCACGGCGGCGTGACTTTCATCGACCTGCGAGACCGCTTCGGGCTGGTGCAAGTCGTTGCCGACGAAGCCACCCACCCCGAAGCCCACAAAGCCCTCGAAGCCGCCCGCAACGAATGGGTGTTGCAGGTCAAAGGGCGCGTCCGCCGCCGCCCCGCCGGTTCCGAAAACCCCAATCTCCCCACCGGCGAAATCGAGGTGGAAGTCTTCGCGGTTTCCGTGCTCAACCCCGCCAAGCCCACGCCCTTCACCATCAACAAAGACGACGGAGTTGACGAGCACATCCGCCTGAAATACCGCTACCTCGACCTGCGCCGAGAAAACATGCGCCACAACATCGAACTGCGGCACCGGGTGGTCAAATTCATCCGCGATTACCTCGACCGCCACGGCTTCCTGGAAATCGAAACCCCCATCCTTTTCAAATCCACCCCCGAAGGCGCGCGCGATTACCTCGTGCCTTCGCGCGTGCATCCGGGCGAATTCTATGCCCTGCCGCAATCGCCCCAGCAACTCAAGCAACTGCTCATGGTGGGCGGCATTGAACGCTACTTCCAAC
>JALVOR010000109.1 GCA_027026295.1 Anaerolineales bacterium
CCCCCGGAGGCTCCCCCATGACCAAAACTCTTCTGCGCGGCAACGAAGCCATCGCCCGCGGCGCGTGGGAGGCGGGCGTCGAGGTCGCCGCCGCTTACCCCGGCACGCCAAGTACCGAAATTTTGCAGGCGTTAGCCACCTTCGACGATGTGTACGCGGAATGGTCGGCCAACGAAAAAGTGGCGCTGGATGTTGCCATCGGCGCGGCCTACGCGGGCAAGCGTGCCCTCGCTACCATGAAGCACGTTGGCCTGAATGTGGCTTCGGAATCGCTGTTTTATTCTTCCTACACTGGCATCAACGCCGGCCTGGTCATCATCACCGCCGATGACCCCGGTATGCACTCCTCGCAGAACGAGCAGGACAACCGCAACTATGCCCGCTTTGCGAAGGTGCCCATGCTGGAACCCAGCAATAGCCAGGAAGCCAAAGACTTTACCATGCTTGCTTTCGACCTCAGCGAGCAGTTTGATGCGCCTGTACTGGTGCGTTCCACCACGCGGGTTTCGCATGGCAAATCGCTGGTGGCACTCGGCGACCGCACCACTTATCCGCAGCGCAAGTATGTCAAGAATCCCGCCAAGTATGTGATGGTGCCTTCCAATGCCCGCGGGCGGCATCCGGTCATCGAAGAGCGGTTGGAACGCCTGCGCGAGTGGGCGGAAACCGCCGAAGTCAACCGCATTGAGTGGGGCGACCGCAAACTGGGCATTGTGACCGCCGGAGCGGCTTATAACTATGCCCGCGAAGTCTTTCCCGAGGCCTCGTTCCTCAAACTGGGCATGGCGTGGCCGCTGCCCGAGCGCCTGATTCGGGAATTCGTTGCCGAAGTGGACGAACTGGTCGTGGTGGAAGAACTCGACCCCTTCATCGAGAACTGGATTCGGGCGCTGGGCATTCCCGTGCGGGGCAAGGACATTTTCCCGATGGTGGGGGAGTTTACCCTCGATGTGGTGCGGGAAGCCGCCGAACGCGCTGGCCTGATTCCCCCCAGCGGGCGCTCGCCAGTGCAGCCCTTGGCCGATTTGCCTTCCCGCCCGCCGGTGATGTGCGCCGGTTGCGGCCACCGCGATGTGTTCTGGCTGCTGCGCAAACTCAAGGTGGTTATCAACTCCGACATTGGCTGCTATTCCCTGGCCGTGGTGCCGCCATTGGAAGCCACCGACACCATCGGCTGCATGGGCGCGAGCATCGGCGTCGCCAGCGGCATGGCACGCGCCGGGCTGGTCACCCAGCGAGGCCGCCCGCGCAAAAACGTCGCGGTGATTGGCGATAGCACGTTCTTCCATAGCGGCATTTCAGCCCTCGCGAGCGCAGTTTACAACCAGACGCCAGTGACGGTAGTGGTGCTCGACAACCGCAACACCGGCATGACCGGCCACCAGGGCAACCCTGCTTCGGGCGACACCCTGCAAGGCCGCCCCGGCAAGCGCATTGATATTGCCGCCGTTGCCCGTGCCATGGGTGTGGAATACGTCGCCGCGGTGGAATCCCGCGATTGGGACGCGCTGGAGAAAGCGCTTCGCGAGGCGCTGGATTTCCCCGGCCCGGCAGTGGTGGTAAGCCACGATATTTGCGTCTTCCGCGAGCATTACACCCGCGAGCCTTATCACATTATCGAAGACGCGTGTAACGGTTGCACGCTGTGCTTCCGCATTGGCTGCCCGGCCATTTTGAAGAGCGATGTGATCGACATAGATAGCGGACGCCCGAAGGCGTACATTGATCCCGCCCAGTGCGTGGGCTGCGGGCAGTGCTATGATGTTTGCGCCCGCCAGGCGATTGAGCCCGGCGCTCCCATTGAGTTCAAACTGTGAGGTTTTCCCGATGAACATCACCAATTTTCTCGTAACTGGCGTGGGCGGTCAGGGCACGTTG
>JALVOR010000110.1 GCA_027026295.1 Anaerolineales bacterium
GGCGCGGGGAAGCGGGAAGCGGTTATTGGTGAGGGCGACCTGCTTGCGGTAGCGGCAGTTTCTCTCGTATCGCCCTGGGCAGGATTAGGCAGCCTTGTGGGGCTGCTTCTATTCTGGAAACTGCTAAAACAAAGGCGCGCCCTCTGGTATCCCGCCATTCCTGGCATTTTGATGGGCGCATTGCCATTTTTGATAAGGTGAGAGGTGCAGGAATGAAAAAACTGGCTTTGGGACTGGCCGTGATTGTGGCGATGTTCGTTACAACGCTGGCCTACGCGGATTACACAGGCCCCGCTCATCGTACTCAAACGGGAGCGAGTTGCAATCAAATTGTGCGTAATTACGACAACGCGTATATTTGCTCGTTCCCCAAAGGCGGGGGGTCGAATTACCCCAATTGTGGGCAGCACTGTGGCGATGCCAGTAATGTGAATTGTGCTGCTTACTACTGCAACGCAATTCGCAGCGGCAGCAGCGCCTACCGCGTGGAGAACCAGCCTGGCGGCACGGTGACTTTACCCAACGCTACGGCCTCTGCTGCGTTCCAATGTGGTGCCTGGGGCAACAACGGCTGGTGCCGAAACGCCGGCAGCGTTGTGTTTACAGCCAATGAACCGGCCTCAGGCTATGTCATCACGGCCATCGAAACTTCGGCCTGGGGATATGTGTGCCAACCTAACACAGCGTCGCCGACATGCACCTATGCCCCTGGCGACGGTGCGGGCACGGCGACATTTTGGGCTGAAAGCAGTTATGGGGATAGCAGCGCCCAGGGGACGGTCTCATGGAAAGTGGACACCACCGCGCCAACGCTCACCCCTTCGATGCCCTCGCCGAATGGTCGAAATGGTTGGTTCGTCACCGACCCGCAGGTGGATGCGAGCGGGAGTGACGCCACTTCCGGCCTGGCCTCGCTGCAATGCCGGGTGGACGGCGGGGCGTGGCAAAACCCGCCGGTGAGCGTGACCGGCGACGGGAGCCACACGGTGGGTTGTCAGGCCGTGGACAACGCCGGGAATGTGGCCACCTGGTCGGATACGGTGAAGGTGGACACGACCATACCGGCAGCCAGCCCCACGACGAGCGGAACGCCAGGGGCTAACGGTTGGTACACCTCGGTGGCCACCGTCCAGGCCAACGCCTCGGACGCCACTTCGGGCGTGGCCCGGGTAGAGCACCAGGTGGACGGCGGCGCGTGGCAAAGTGGCGATAGTGTCACGTTGGGCGATGGCACGCATTCGGTGAAGTTCCGTATCACTGACAACGCCGGAAACACATTCACCACCGCGGCGCAAACGGTGAAGGTGGATGCAACCGCGCCGACCGCTAACCCCACGACCAGCGGCACGGCAGGGGCTAATGGCTGGTACACCTCAACGGCCACCGTCCAGGCCAATGCCTCGGACGCGACTTCGGGCGTGGCCCAGGTAGAGCACCAGGTGGATGGCGGGGCGTGGCAAAATGGTGATAGCGTCACGCTGGGCGATGGCGTTCATACCGTGGCTTTTCGTGTGACCGACAACGCTGGAAACACTTTCACCACCGCGGCGCAAACGGTGAAAGTGGACACCACCGCACCGGTGGTCAATCCTTCGGTGCCCGCGCCGGATGGTCAAAATGGCTGGTTCGTCACCGAGCCGCAGGTAAACGCCAGCGGGAGCGACGCCACTTCCGGCCTGGCCTCGCTGCAATGCCGGGTGGACGGCGGGGCGTGGCAATCTCCGCCGGTGAGCGTCACAGGCGATGGAACGCACACGGTGGATTGCCGGGCGCAGGACAACGCTGGGAACATGGCCACCACCGCAGCGCAAACGGTAAAGGTGGATACCACCGCGCCGGTATCCGCCTTCGACGCCCCCGCCGAGGGAGCCACGGTTTGGGGCATTGTTACGTTGCACGGTGTGAGCGATGACCCCATCAGCGGCCCGGCCAAAGTGGAAGTGTCCACGGACAACGGGGCGACCTGGGAGACGGCTACGCTGATAGCCTCGACGAGCCAATGGACGGCCTTCTGGGACACCCGCCCGCTGCCTGACGGTGATTACACCCTGCTTGCCCGCGCCCAGGACGAAGCAGGCAATGAAGAACATACTGCAATTGTGCATGTTACTGTGGCCAACGCGCCGCCCCAGGTCTCTCTACATCCTGGCCGGTGGTACTCCTGGCAGACGGCGCAGGCCGACATCACCCCCAATCCCTATATCCCGCTGAAATCGGTGACCGTCACCGTTTTGGGTCCGCCGGGGTATATCCGCAAGTGGGAATACGACGCAGTCCAGCAGGTGGGCATCCATTGGAACACCCGCTGGTACTCGGACACCGGCGAATGGGCGCACCCTGGCGAGTATCGAGTTGTGGTAGAAGCCGTGGATATTTACGGCCACGCAGGGCGAGCCGAGGGCACGGTCATTGTGCCGCTGCCCGCGCCCACGGCCACACCGACGCCCACGGCCACCCTGACGCCTACACCGATGCCCACGGCCACGCCTACGGCTACGGCAACGAGTTCACCGCCGACTGCCGTTCCCCCGCAGCCGACGACGGTTTTGCAGCCGCAACCGACGCCCGTAATTACAGCAACGCCCACACCCACGCCGGAAATCAAGTCAAGTCATAAAGATTTTCTTGCCAAAACCTTGCCGTTTGCGGGCGGTATTATAGCCTTGCTGGCAGGGGCATTAGCAGCCGACCCGCGCCCCAAACCTACTCGCGGGCTGGCAGGTACGTTGGGACAAATCAATCGTTATCTCAAAAGCAAAGGCAAGGAGGAATAGTCATGCTTGAAACTGCTTTGATACTCTTGTTGGTTGTCGTTGCCCTGATGACCGCAGGTATTTACCTCAAAACGCGCGAACAAGCCCTTGCGTTAAAGATGCTGGACGAAGTGGCCAATGATTGGCTGGCAATGGAAGTGCGCCAGGCGCGGCGTGAGGCCGAGAAGATGGAGTTTGACAAGGAAAAGGCTTTGCATTGGCTTGCTGACCTGATAGGCTTGCCTGTAGCCGATGTGGGCCAGGTTTACGAGGATTTCCAGGCCGTGGAAGTATTGTTGGACAGCAAAGACCGACACACGGCTATGGTGACGGCCTTGCCGGAAGATGAGTTCCGGCGTCGGGTGAAGCAGGCCCAGAAAGCCAGCCGTCTGGAAGCGCGAGTCGCTCCCGCGCTGCCGCGCCGCGCCCGTGTATTTGCCAGCGGCCTGACCCCGGATTGGGTGTACTTTGACCTGGAGGCCGAGGCCGTGGGCAAAGCCCTGGGGCTGAACTGGGGCAGGCCGGGACGGTTGTGGGTGTGGGGATAATCGTTCACAAAGACGGGAAGCCTTGCGGCGGGTGTAGGCTGCGGCCAGGGCGGCCAGCAGCCCCGCAAACAGTGCGCCCACCACCACGGTCTCCGCCCACGGCGGCGCCGACCCCACCAGCCCTGTATGCCAGGGTGCGGGGATGGGCGAAGGCAGCGATGTTCTTGCGCCACTTTTTCTCCACCCGCACCTGCTCTCTCCTCACCGCCCCTGGCAGCCGGGCGGCCACACGCATGTTAGCCCCCCTTTCGGCTACGGATACTTGAGACGGATGACCAACGGCGGCGCGTTTCTGCGAGGAACGAATATCGTACTCCCATCTGCCGACCAACTCATATCAGAGGCAATAGCGCGGCTCTGTACCTCTCCATATTGAGATAAGCGGAGCAACTCAATATGTTCCTTCGTGCGCCAATGTACCAGCATTAAAACGGTATCTTTAACGTATTTTGGGTCATAGTAATAATCGTATTTCTGCTGTGGGGTCAATGCCTGTGCGGGTGTTGGCGGAAGTGTCCGTTCCTCTACTGCTACCAGGATATATTCACCTGTGGGGTCGAAAATGGCAAAATAAGGCAATGTTGGCCAATCGAACGTGAGAAGTCTCTCCCTAATTGGATTGGTCGTCTTACGTAAAGAGGGCACATCTAATGACCGTATTTCCAAATAAGTCTTGGCTTGTAAATTGGGGAAACCTGGGTCTAGTGGAAATACACATTCGTCACAACCCGTTGCGGCTTCTGCTACCGGAAAGTTGTTTTCTTTGTCCCACAAGATGTTATTGTGGCCGTAGATGCTCTTGAGTTTTCTGAAATCTATAGGGTAATCGAGAGGGTAAGGCACCTGATTGAAAGTTGGATAATCCATGATAATCCTGCTTTGAGCCAGCACAAAGCGATTGCTTTCCGGTGACCAACTTTCAACAGGGTTCAGTTCATAAGCATTTTCGGGTTGGTAGCACTTTTCTTCTTGAATACTATATATGCCCATGCCCGCGTAGTTTGTGCTTCCAGAAAGGTAACGCCCATTTGGGGAAAGCCTTATAGGGGCATCTCCGCTGCAAAAAAAGTTACGGAGAGGAGTTATCTCTCTGGTCTCTGTATTTCTCTTTCCTCCGGTATCAGTATAGAAATATTGTCCGCTGGGAGAGATGGCATACCACCCATCGCTTTCTCCGTAAAAATCGACAGTTTTTATCTCCGCAACTATCGGAAACTCAGTTGCTTGGTTTATCTGGCAAGACGATAAGGCCACAACCAGTATGGACAGCAATATGGTTATATGATGTCGAATAGAAAAATTTTCATTCATGGCTGACATCCTTGTTGGGCATAATTAAGGGCTTTGTTGGCATAACCTGAAGCCAATGGGACACCAGCTTCAGTTAACTTTGCAGACACGCAGCTCCATGAAAAGATTCTAGCACAGGCCTGGATTGCCGGTTTAAGATATTGTCCGCTTCCTGCCGAGAGATTGTAATTGGCAATGGCCAGTTTCCATTTCTCGTCCTCAGGCAGTGATGCCCAGTTTACATTTTCATCTTGTGCAATAGCTGCAACCTGTTCTAAAGAATAATAGAGTATCAATGCACCATAGTTCACGTTCGTTTGAATTTCTGTTTGGCTTACTGCCGCTGCTGAAACTTCATCGTTTGAGCAAGTTGCGGGAACATCCGCAGGGGTGCACTTCCCATCAATGCTATTGAGCGTATAGTTGTTTAACCTCGCTTTAAGCTCAGGTCTCAAATTTGCAAACCATCTTTGATAATCGTTTGGATTACCTGGAAAAGGGGGAAATAAAGCGCGCTCCGCTTCAGACATTTTCCCCCATGCTATTGGAATATAAGCCTTGGCAATTTCTTCATTTTTCTCGAACAAAAAGCTCATACCGCTTCCTGTAATTTGCATCAGTCCATAAGCGTTTGAAGAAGAAACAACTGTCGGGTTGAACCCTGATTCCGAAGCGATAACTCCTTTGAGCACCCACGCAGGTACGCCAGACAAGTTCGATGCCTCAAGAATTGCTTGATTATATAGGTTCTCGTTCGGACCAAAGCCCCAGTTGGTGTTGAGTTGATCGCTGCTGTTTACAGAGCCGAGGCAGCAGGAAACAGGCGTCTCTGTTAGCGCAGGCGTCGCCGTAAGGGTGGCAGTAGGCTGCACGGTAGCCGAAGGCCCCAAAGGGACAAACCCAGTTTGCCCCGGTGTGGGAGTGGGGGTGGCCGGTACACAGGCACGCACCAGGGTTGCCAGCAAAGCAGCACCCATACCCAGCGCCAGCCATCGTTTGGGGCCGCCTAACATTCGCCCCCATCGCCCAGGAAATCCCATCCACCGATATGGATTCCAGGAACGTATCCAGGCGGGCAACTGCCCCGCCCGTGCCAGTATGCGGGCGGGTATCGTCAGCACGCGCCCCGCAAAGACGCCCAACGCAGCAAGTGCATTACCCGCGGTCGTCAAGCGCGCCCACACCTGTGACACGACGCTGGCGACTTTGTGTCGCCCTGGTGCCAGCACTTCTTGCCCGCGCTGCCGCCAGGATTTTACTTCACCCGCCTCCGCCACCTCCCGCGCGTGCGCCATGTGCCCATAATCGGCCTGTTTCCACGAAGCGATGTCCACC
>JALVOR010000111.1 GCA_027026295.1 Anaerolineales bacterium
GTTTTCGCCGCGGCGGGGAAGGGGAGGTTGAGAGGCGAGTTGAGGCCGAATTCCCACGCCCGCGCCTGATTGTCGGAAAGGATGGAGGTAATCAGGTAGGCGTGTTCGGGGCGCAGCACCTGGTCGCCCGCAGGCGGGGCATATTCGTACACCGTGTTGCCTTTGTAATCGACGATGCGGGTGATGGCAACCGGCGGCACCCACCGCCCGCCGTTGGCGAACACCGCGTACGCCCCGGTGTGTTCCAGCAGCGTTACTTCACCGCCGCCCAGGGTGAGGGAAAGGCCGTAGTCGGGGCGGGTGAAGGTGGTGACGCCCAGGCGCTCTGCCATGCCCACCAGCCCGTCCTTCTGGGGGGTGTTGGGGTCGTCGTAAATGCCGATGAACTGCAGGGCTTTCACCGCGGGCACATTGAACGAATTGGCCAGCGCGGTACGCACCGTTACCGGGCCGTGGAAGCGGTGGTCGTAGTTCACCGGTTTGTAAGGCGGGCGCGGGTCGTCCGGCTTCCCCGAAGGCGGGAATTCGCTCGGCACGTCCCAAATCAGCGTGGCGGGGGTCCATCCCTTTTCGAAGGCCGCCGCGTAGGTATAAGGCTTGATGGAAGAACCCGGCTGGCGGGGGGCGGCGGCCATGTTGACCTGCCCGTGGATTTCTTCGTTGTTGAAATCGGCGGAGCCCACCATCGCCAGAATTTCGCCTGTGGTGGGACGGATGGCGACCAGCGCCCCGTCGGTGACGTGTTTGGCGGCCAGGGCTTCGACCTGCGCTTTCACAATGGCTTGTGCCTGGTCTTGCAGCGCGGGGTCGAGGGTGGTGTAAACCGTGAAGCCGGAGCGATAAATGGTCTGGGGGTCGTAACGTTCTTCCAGCAGTGAGCGGATGTAGTTTACCCAATGGGGGTAGCGGATGGGGATGTTGGGCGGCGGGAAGTCGTAATTTTGCAAGTCTTCCAGCGCCTTGACGATGTCTTCCTGGCTGACGCAAATCGGGTGGACGCTGTTGCTTACCGTAATGCAGCCGCCTTCCTGGCTGGCCTGATAAAGCCGCACGAGCACCTGCTTGTAACGCCCGATGGCGGCTTCGCGGTTGGTATAGGGGTCGTAAACTGCGGGTGCTTGCGGCAGCCCAGCGAGGAAAGCAGCCTGTTCGAAGGTCAGTTTGTCGGCGGTGGTGTGGAAGTAGGTTTCCGCCGCGGCTTCCACGCCATAGGCAAGGTTGCCGTAGTAGACTTCGTTGAGGTAGAGTTCCAGAATTTCGTCTTTGGAATAGCGGCGGGTGATTTCCATTGCGAGGATGGCTTCCCGCAGTTTGCGGCCATAGGTGCGCTGCTGGCGTTCTTCGGGGGAAAGCAGCAGCGCCCGCGCCAATTGCTGGGTGATGGTCGAAGCCCCGGAAACCACCTCGCCCGTGGTGTAGTTTTGCCAGAAGGCGCGCGCAATGGCCCAGATGTCGATGCCGGGGTGTTCGTAGAAGTGCTGGTCTTCGGTGGCGATGGTGGCGGCCACCATGTAGGGGGAAATCTTCGCGAGGGGCACATAGGTGCGCCGCCCGGCGTGGGGGTCGAGGATTTCGTAGAGCACATCGCCGTTGCGGTCGAGGATGCGGGTGGTTTCGAAATGGGCTGCCCGGTTGCGCAAATCGGCCACGTTGGGCAGGGTGGCGGCGATGCTGTAATATTTGTAAACCCCGAAAGCGGCCAGTGCAGTGCCTGCGGCCACGGCCATGAAGATCACCATCAGCACGAGTTTGACCAGGCATCCTAAGGAACGCCGCCAGAAGCGCCGCGGCTTTTTGGAAGGCGGCGCGGGCGGGGGCGTTGGCGGTTTGCCCGGCGGGGAGGCCGCGGGCATACGCGAG
>JALVOR010000112.1:0-399 GCA_027026295.1 Anaerolineales bacterium
GGGCTTTTGCTGGTGGGTGAGCAAATCGGCGAAATAGCGCAGCAGCAGGTAGGTGTAAGTTTTCGCCAAGGTCGCGAGGGCCAAGGCGACGATGGCGCCGAAATAGGCCAACCGATAGCCGCGCGTCATGTACCACAGCCCTGCGAGGCGGCGTTTGCCGACCACGCGGCGCAAATCAAGGGGGTGGCGGGAATGTCGTTTTTGTGTCATGTGAGCCTGTGTCATGTGTTCCGGTGTCAAATGCTTCGGTGGGTGGCACAAACGAAGTAACCACGTAACGAAGCAACGAAGCAGCGAACAACAAAAAAGCCACAGCGCGCGCTGTGGCCGAAAGAGACGGGGGACGAGGGACGTCAGCGGGGTCTACACATCCGCCGACAGGCGCGCGCACGCACGGGG
>JALVOR010000112.1:409-1847 GCA_027026295.1 Anaerolineales bacterium
TGTTGGGTGCTTTGCAGTTTGTTGGTCATCGCGCGCCTCCTTTCATAGGATTTTGGTACGGCGCAAGTGTACCACGGGAAGGGCGGGTTGCCAAGTTTTTGTGAAAGGCGGGAGCACTCAAAACGATTTTCTCCCCTCTCCCGCTGGGAGAGGGGAGAAACGGTGGTTTCCCGAACGAAACCGGAAGGAAATAGCGAGTTTTACGGCCACCTGAGGGTGAAAAACACCCGTTTGAACTGGTCCATCACTGCATCGGCGTCATAGGGATGAACACCTGCGCTGGGATCGTAGTTGTTGATGTTTGTGCTGTGGGTGAAAAGATACACCGTGATGCAGCGGCTGTGGATGTAGGTGCGGAAGATGTCGGCAGCGTAAATGTTGCCTGCGCCAGCATCTTCGCTGGTGTAATGGCGATAATCCACGCCGTTGATGCGCCAAGTATCCACCGCGTCAATAATGCTGGCTTCCGGCGGGGTGTTCAGGCAGGTATCGGCGTCGTTGATGGGTTCCAGCCCCATGATGAAGTAGCCTTCCGAAAGGTTGGTATGGACAAAGAAATCATCATAAGCCAGGTTGAGGGAAAACACCTCGTTGGGGAAGAAACCCGCCTGCTGAGGGTAAAAATAAGCGCCATCATAGGTGAGGGTATAGCCCACGCCGGTATCGGTTACGGGATGCGGCTCCGAAGGCAGCGGGTAAATCGTGACCACTAAGGTCATGCCACTCACACCATTGGGGGCAGCAATACTGAGGTGGTAATCGCCAGTTTGGGGCAGCACGCCGCGCCAGTCGGGGCGGCCAACGTTGTAGGTCTGCAAGGGTTGGCCGTTGGGGGCCGCTAACGCCAGGGCTGCGTCGGCGGGCTGACCGTTTTGCAGCACCAGGATTTCGGTGCTTTGCCCCTGCATGGCGCCAAAGACGTACGAAGCCTGCGGCGCTACCGGCGATTGCCATTGAATGGCCCCCGCGGCAAACTGAATGCGTACTTCGTTGCCATTGCCGCCGCTGTTTGCAGAAGGTGTCGCCGTGGGGGCCTGGGTTGGCGGCGGGGTGTTGCCCCCGCCGATTTCCGGCAGGCTGCTGCACGTGACACCGTTCAGTCCGGCACCATCCAGCGTTGCCCAGCCCTCCCCCGAAAGGCTGTTCTTGCCAAGGTCCAGGTTGAGTCTCACCCACCTGTTTGCGGTGCGGCCAATGGCGGCGGCATATTCGTCGGGCGAAAGCGTGCCCGCCACAGGGGCATTCGCCTGCGGCTGGGTATACACGTTCCCAGTGCCCACCGGCATCAGGCAGCAGACGCCCGCGGGCAGCCGTGGCGCAAGGGGAAGTTGATCGCAGTTTCCCGAAACCTGCACGTTTTGGTCGGCAAACACCCACCGCATTCGGAAGACACCAACATTCCCGGCCTGCGCCACTTCTGGCTCGAAGCCATACCAGC
>JALVOR010000113.1 GCA_027026295.1 Anaerolineales bacterium
GCTCATCTGCGCCGGGTCGGGCGTGGCGTGGTATTCAGCCTGCCCTTCGGCCACCTGCATTGCTACCCGCTCGGTCAGGTCGTGGATTTCCTTGACGATGCCCCGCGGTTCGATGCCGTGTTCCCGATTGTAGGCCATCTGCTTTTCC
This sequence comes from Anaerolineales bacterium, assembly GCA_027026295.1. Classification (GTDB taxonomy): domain Bacteria; phylum Chloroflexota; class Anaerolineae; order Anaerolineales; family DRMV01; genus DRMV01. The sequence continues at coordinate 149 of JALVOR010000113.1, forward strand.
CGGCGGCGGTTGGTTTCGTTCATTGCCTGCTGCATCGCGGGGGTAATCTTGTCGGCGTACATGATGGCTTTGCCGTGCAGGTGGCGGGCGGCGCGGCCAATGGTCTGAATCAGCGCGGTCGCGCTCCGCAGGAAACCTTCCTTGTCCGCGTCTAAAATGGCGACCAACGACACTTCAGGCAAATCCAGCCCCTCGCGCAGCAGGTTGATGCCCACCACCACATCGAACACGCCCATCCGCAGGTCGCGAAGAATGCCAACCCGGTCGAGGGTGTCCACTTCCGAATGCAGGTAGTGGACTTTGACACCCTCTTCCACCAGGTAATCGCTCAGTTTTTCGGCCATGCGCTTGGTCAGGGTGGTGACCAGCACCCGCTCGCCCACCGCCACCCGGGCGCGGATTTCGGCCAGCAGGTCGTCAATCTGCCCTTCGGTGGGGCGCACTTCCACTTCGGGGTCGAGCAAGCCCGTGGGGCGGATGATTTGCTCGACGACCTGCCCTGCTTTGGCGAGTTCGTAGGGGCCGGGGGTGGCGGTGGTGTAAATGGTGTAGCCCATGCGCTGCTCGAATTCCTTGAAGGTGAGGGGGCGGTTGTCCAACGCGCTGGGCAGGCGGAAGCCGTATTCCACCAAGGTCTGCTTGCGGCTGCGGTCGCCGCGGTACATGCCGCGAATCTGCGGGATGGTCATGTGCGATTCGTCGATGATGAGCAGATATTCCGCGGGGAGGTAGTCCATCAGCGTCCATGGCGGCGAGCCGGGCGGGCGCTGGTCCAGGTGGCGGGAGTAGTTCTCGATGCCGGAGCAATAGCCCATTTCGCGCAGCATTTCCAGGTCGTAGCGGGTGCGCTGCTCCAGCCGTTGGGCTTCTACCAGTTTGCCCTGGGCTTTGAGTTCGGCCACCCGGGCTTCCAACTCGGCTTCGATGTCGGCGAAGGCCTTTTGCAGTTTCTCTTCTTCGGTGAGGTAATGCTTGGCGGGGAAAATCTCCATGTGAGGCAGGAAAGCGCGCCGATGGCCGAAAAGGTCGTATTCGGCGATGCGCTCCACCTCGTCGCCGAAAAAGTCGATGCGGTAAATCGTGTCGTCGGCGTAAGCGGGGGCGACTTCTAAGGTGTCGCCGCGCACGCGGAAGGTGCCGGGGCGCAGGTCGAGGTCGCTGCGCTGGTACTGGCTTTCCACCAGTTGGCGCAGCAGGGCGTTGCGGCGGTAGATCTCCCCCGTTTGCAGGCGAATTACGCCGCGCCCGTAGGCTTCCGGATTGCCCAGGCCGTAAATGGCAGAAACCGACGCCACAATGATGACATCGGGGCGGGTCATCAGGGCGGTGGTGGCGGCGAGGCGCAGGCGCTCGATTTCTTCGTTGATGTCGGCGTCTTTTTCAATGTAGAGGTCTTGCTGGGGCACGTAGGCTTCGGGCTGGTAGTAGTCGTAGTAGGAAACGAAGTATTCCACCGCGTTTTCGGGGAAGAAGGCTTTGAACTCGGCGTAGAGTTGGGCAGCCAGGGTCTTGTTGTGGGCGAGCACCAAGGCAGGCAGTTGCAGGCGCTCGATGGTGGCAGCCATGGTGAAAGTCTTGCCGGTGCCGGTAGCGCCGAGGAGCACCTGATGGCGCATCCCGCGGCGAACACCTTCCACCAGGCGGCGGATGGCTTCTGGCTGGTCGCCGGTGGGCTGGTAGGGCGCATGCAGGCGAAAGG
>JALVOR010000114.1 GCA_027026295.1 Anaerolineales bacterium
GTCATGCTCCGTCGCCTGGGCGTGCACGTGCGCGAAGTGCGCCTGCCCGCCGACCTCGAAGGGCTTTCCGGCCTCATCATCCCCGGCGGCGAATCCACCACCATCGGCAAACTGGCGGTGGCCTTCGGCATGATGGAGCCGCTACGCGCCTTTGGCCGCAAACACGCCATTTGGGGCACCTGTGCCGGGGCAATTTTCCTTTCCAGGGATGCCCGCCGTAGCCAGCCTCTGCTTGGCCTGATGGACATCACCGTGGAGCGCAACGCCTTTGGCCGCCAGGTGGCGAGTTTCGAAGCCCCGTTGCATGTGCCCGCCCTCAACACCGTAGCGCCCGACGACGACCGTCCCTTCGTCGCCGTTTTCATTCGCGCCCCCCTTATCGAAACCGTTACCCCGCCCGCCGAGGTGCTTGCCACCCTGGAAGACGGGCGCATCGTTGCCGCCCAACAGGGGCATTTGCTGGCAACTGCCTTCCACCCGGAACTCACCGACGACACCCGCTTCCACCGCTACTTCCTGCACCTCGCCGGTTGGAAGCCGTAGGGGCGAACGTTCGCTTTTACGGAGGATGTGAAAGCAAAAAGCAAGATGCGGGCAAACTCAGCCCCTTAGCGAGGACCCATGCCTGCCGCCGCACACCCCCTGACCTGGCGCGACCTGCCGCTCCTCAGCCGTTCCCGCAAGCGCGTGCTCTGCCTGGATAGCCGCCGGGCGGCCATCGGACACGGCAACCTGCTGGGGGCAGGCTTGCTGGCGCTGTTTTCTGCCGCCACCGGCATCGCTGCCGCGGCAAGCGAAACGCCGCCGCTGCTCGCGATGGCATCTTACGACCCCCAGACAGCGCTGGCGCATTGGCTCTACCTCGCCCCGCAGGAAGCCGTGCATGCCGAAACGCCCCTTGCACCCCTTGCCGAGGCGCTGATTGCCCACCCCGCCCTGCACGGCGCCCAGGCATTACTCGCCGAAGCGCCGCTGGACGCAGCGTGGCTTCCTGCCATGCGGCAGGCTGGTTTTCGCATCTGCGCCCGTCACCACCTCTGGCTGCTGGAAAGCGCCCTCGCGGCGGCAGCCCGCGGCGCGTGGCAATGGCCTGCCCCGCCGCAGCGACGGGAAGCCGACCGCCTTTATGCCAACCTCACCCCGCCGTTGGCGCGCAGCCTGCTGCCTTCCCCCACCGCTTCACCCACCGCACTGGTTTACGTGGAAGATGGCCGCGTGCGCGGCGTTGCCCAGTGGGCGGCTGGCCCGCGCGGCGTGTGGGCGCTGCCCATGCTGCACCCCGACACCCATTCCCCCGCTGATGCCCTCACAGCGCTGGCCGTTTTCCTGCAGCGGGGCAGGCTTCCCCTCTATCTTGCCATCCGCGACAACCAGATGTGGCTCGAAGGGGCGCTGAACGCCTTGCAAGCGCGCCCGGGCGAGATTTACGCCCTGCTCGCCCGCCGCATTGCCCAGCCCGCGCTGGCGCTTTCCCCAGCCGAAGCCGCCGCCGTCCCCGGCGCGCCCCAGCCCACTGCATTTTGACCCTGCCGCCTTCCACATGGCAGGCAAGGAGCCTCTCGTAATCCATGATGACCAAACGCAAGATTACCGACGACCTGCACGCCTTGCTGGCCGTGCTGCCCCCCGAAATCGCCGCCGCGGTGGAAAAAGCCGACGACAGCGACAACCTGCTGGAAATCATCCTCGATTTGGGGCGGGTGCCCACGGCGCGCTTCACCCACGGCGAAGTGGTGTTGCGGGAAAGCGAAGTCACCCGCGAGGAAATCGACCACGTCGTGGCGCGGGTCGGCACGTTTGACGAAGACAACCGCGCTGGCATCGAGCGTACCCTGCACCGCATTGCCGCCATCCGCAACCGCCGCGGCGATGTCGTGGGGCTGACCTGCCGCGTCGGGCGGGCGGTTTACGGCACGGTGGACATCATCCAAGACCTCATCGAAAGCGGCCAAAGCGTGCTGCTGTTAGGCCGCCCCGGCGTGGGCAAAACCACCCTGCTGCGTGAAGCCGCCCGCATCCTCGCCGAGGGCAAGCGGGTGGTGGTCGTGGACACTTCCAACGAAATCGGCGGCGACGGCGATGTACCCCACCCTGCCGTGGGGCGCGCCCGCCGGATGCAGGTGCCCATGCCTTCCCTGCAACACGAGGTGATGATCGAGGCGGTGGAAAACCACAACCCCGAAGTCATCGTGATCGACGAAATCGGGCGCGAACTGGAAGCCTTAGCCGCCCGCACCATTGCCGAGCGCGGCGTGCAACTCATCGCCACCGCCCACGGCAACGCCTTGGAAAACCTGCTCCTCAACCCCACGCTTTCCGATCTGGTTGGCGGCATCGAGTCGGTCACGCTTTCCGATGAGGAAGCCCGCCGCCGCGGCACCCAGAAAACCGTGCTGGAACGCCGCTCGCCGCCCACCTTTGACATTCTGGTGGAAATTCAGGACCGCGACCGTCTCATCGTGCACAAAGACGTCGCCGAAGCAGTAGACAACCTGCTGCGCGGCGAACCTCTGCGCCCCGAACTGCGTTACCGCGACGAAGAAGGCGAAATTCACATTGAAGCAGTGGCCGTGCGGCAGGAAAACGACCGCAACCGTCGCGGCCCCAAGCGCATGGGCGCCCAGGCCCTGCTGGACGCCGCCGAGGAAGCCAACACCCCCGTGCAGGGCTCCTCACGCCGCCACGAGCACCTCAAGCCCATCCGCATTTACCCCCACGGCATCGCCCGCAACCGCCTGCGCAAGGCCGCCCACTACCTGCGGGTGCCCGCCCAAATGGTCGAAAACCTCGGCGACGCGCAGGTGCTCGTCACCCTGCGTTCCTACTACCGCAAGCGCCCCCGCATCGTGGTCGACGCCGAAAACCGCGGCATTCCCATCCATGTGCTGCGTTCCAACACCGTCAGGCAGATGGAAACCTTCCTGGAAAACCTCTTCCACCTGGAAAAGCGCTCCGATGCGATGGGCATCGACCAGATTTTGGCCGAAACCCAGGCCGCCATTGAAGCCGTGCTCGCGGGCGAAGCGTGGATTGACCTCACCCCCGCCCCTGCCGACATCCGCCGCCTGCAACACCGCCTGGCCGAAGAAGCCCGCCTCACCTCCCGTTCCCACGGGCGCGAGCCTTTTCGGCGGGTGCGCATCTACCAGCGCGAGGAAGACTGAATGCACGGGCTGTTCATCACCTTCGAGGGGCCGGAAGGCAGCGGCAAGAGCACCCAGGCGCGCCTGCTGGCGAAGTTCCTCGCCCAGGAGGGCTATGCCGTGGTGCTCACGCGGGAACCCGGCGGCACCCCCATCGGCGACCAGATTCGCCACGTGCTGCTCAGCAGCACCAACCAGGCCATGCACACCCGCACCGAAGTGCTGCTCTTTCAGGCCTCGCGCGCCCAGCATGTCGAAGAACTCATCCGCCCGGCATTGGCCGCGGGCAAAATCGTGCTCTGCGACCGCTACGCCGATTCCACCCTCGCTTACCAGGGCTATGGCCGCGGGGAAAATGTAGCCGAACTGCGGTCGCTGATTGACTATGCCACCGGCGGCCTGTGGCCTGACCTCACCCTATGGCTGGATTTGCCCGTGGAGGCCGGCTTAGCGCGCATTGCGCCCGCCCGCCGCAACCGCCTCGACGCCGAGGCGTTGGCCTTCCACCGCCGCGTGCGGGAAGGTTACGCTCGTCTCGCCGCTGCCGAACCCCACCGCTGGCTGCGCTTTGATGCTTCCCAGCCTGTAGAAACCGTGCAAACCACCATCCGCGCCGCCCTAAACGACTACCTGACTACCTGACTACCTGACTATCCGACTAACCGACGACCTGACCCAAGCCCCCCCATGACCCTCACTGCTTACCAATCCCACGCCCAGGCGGGCGACCTGGCACAATTGCTCAGCACCACTCACCGTTTCTTCCTCGTGCGCCTCACGCCGGGGCAGGAACTGCACACCCACAAGGGCGTCATCCGCCACGACGACCTCATCGGGCTGCCGTGGGGCACCCAGGTGTATTCCCACCTCGGCGAAGCCTTCTACCTGCTGCGGCCTTCCCTCGCCGACCTGCTCAAGGAAACCCGCCGCAACACCCAAATCATGTTTCCAAAGGATATCGGCTTCGTGCTGGTTTCCCTGAGCATTGGCCCCGGCCAAACCGTGCTGGAAGCCGGCACCGGCTCAGGGGCGCTGACCACGGCGCTGGCTTATGCCGTGGGGCCGCAGGGACGGGTGGTTTCCTATGAGCGGCGCGCCGAAATGCAGCGCCTCGCCCGGAAAAACCTGCGCCGCCTGGGGCTGGATGACCGCGTGACCTTCAAACTGCGCGACATTGCCGAGGGCTTCGACGAGCAGGATGTGGACGCCCTTTTCCTGGATGTGCCCGCGCCGGAGGAGTACATCCCGCAGGTGCGGGCGGCGCTCAAACCGGGCGGCTTTTTTGGCAGCCTGGTGCCGACCACCAACCAGGTTTCCCGCCTCATCGAGGCGCTGCAAGCCCACGATTTTGCCTTCATTGATATTTGCGAAATCATGCTGCGCTACTACAAGCCTGTGCCCGAACGCCTGCGCCCCACCGACCGCATGGTTGCCCACACCGGTTACCTGATTTTCGCCCGTCCGGTCACGCCCATGCCGCCGCCGGAGATCGCGCCCGAAGGCGTTACCGAAACCACCGAGCAGCGGTAACTGTTCAGGCTACCCACAAGGTGGGGACAAAATTTACAGAAAAGCATCCACAGATTCCACAGATGGGCACAGATTGGAGTGATAGGTTGAGAAACACGGCCCCCCTCCCGCTCATTTCTGCCCTTTGGCGACCTTGGCGTCATCTTGGCGCCCTTGGCGACCTCAAATCCGCGCTTATCCGTAATTATCCGCGTGCATCCGCGGCCAACCTCTCCAAGGCTGAACAGTTACGAGCAATGACCCCCAAGCACCTGCCGCCCGAAGAAATCCGCCGCCGCCTGCAAGATTTTCAGCACCCGCCGGTTGACCCTTACCCCCAGGAAGCCCTGCCCGGCAAGCCGCGCAAGGCAGCGGTGCTGGCGCCATTGCTGCAAGCAGGCGGCGAATGGCATCTGCTGTTCATTCGTCGCGCCACCAACGGCAACGACCCCCACAGCGGGCAGGTTGCCTTCCCCGGCGGGCAGGCCGAACCCGACGACCCTTCGCTGGTGCACACCGCCCTGCGGGAAACCGCCGAGGAAATCGGCCTGCCGCCCGAGGCGGTCACGGTGCTGGGCGCGCTGCCGCCGCACCGCACGGTGTCAAACTTTTGGGTGACGCCCGTGGTGGGGCACATTTCCTGGCCGGCCCCGCTGCACCCCACCGAAGCCGAAGTTACCCGCGTGTTCACCGTGCCGTTGGGCTGGCTGGCAGACCCGGCTCATCGGGAAACCCGCATTCGCCGCCTCTCGCCCGACTGGCCGCCGGTGCGCGCAACCTATTTTCAGTCCTACGAGGGGGAAGTCATCTGGGGCGCGACGGCGCGCATGGTACTGACGCTGCTCAAGGCATTAGAGGTGTAACCGTTCGGTCTTGGCAGGGAAAACCACAGAGGGAAAACCACAGATTTCGCAGATTAGCACAGATTGGGCGAAAAACGCTAAAAAGCACAACGCTCCCTTCCGTTTCTTGGCGGCCTTGGTGTCATCTTGGCGACCTTGGCGTCTCTCTCTGTGCCTCTGTGTTTCTCTGCGTCTCTGCATTACAGCCAGAAAATCTGTAACGCCGCCACCGCCACCGGCGCCACCACCAGCAGCAACGGCAAGCCGACTTTGAAATAGTCCCCCGGTTGGTATTCCCCCGGCCCCATGACCAGCAAATTGGAAGGGTGCCCCGTAGGCAGCAGGAAGGCAAACGACGCGCCCACTGCCACTGCCA
>JALVOR010000115.1:0-890 GCA_027026295.1 Anaerolineales bacterium
ATCGACCATGATGACATCACCGAGTTCCACCTCGGGGTCGATTTGCTCGGCTTCTTCGAGGGCAATTTCGGTGGTGGGGTTCTCGACATCCAGCACCACTTCCTTCTCGGCTTTCACCGAGAAATTACCCCCCTTGAGGTCGATTTCCACCTCAACCGGCTGGGCCGAGGGCGCGCCTACCTCTTTGCGGTAGGCCGCCGCCAAGGCTTTCTGAAGCACACCTACAACCGCATCATAGGGCAGATGGCGTTCTTCCAGCAACTCATTGAATGCCAACAAAAGTTCGCTTTTTGCCATAATGACTATTTTCTCCAAAACAACTCGTGCACCGGGTGCACCACGGCGTGAATCGAAGCGGAAGGGGTCAGGGGGCCCTTAATCACAGAAAAGTGGGTGAGACCCACTTTTCGCCAAAAGACCGGCACACCCCCCGCACGCCAATTTTAGCACGGAGGGAAGCAAGAAGCAAGGAAAATACAAATTTTCATTGGCTCACAAGCGACTTCACGCCTCCGCTTTGGCAGATAGCGCCCAAATCTCGTTGCATCCTGCTACTTTCTATGCTATGCTATACATGATTTATTCGCCTTCCCCAAGTGCAAAGGATGTTCTATGACCATGCCTGACTTCAACGAATACATTCGCCAGGCCGAAAACGGCCTCGAACGCCTGGCAAGCAAAATTCCGGGCTTCCAGGGCTATCGCGAGAAGGAACACCGCCGCGATGCCGACAAACTGCTGCGTGTCACCGTTGCCCAGCGGGTGGACGAGCAGTGGCGGCGGCTTACCGAAATCCAGCGCCAAATGGCCGCCGCAGCGGAATTCGCCTATCTCGACGATCTGGAAGCCATCGCTATCCGCCTGCGGACGTTCTCCGACCAGGTGCGGAC